>NZ_JASDCE010000006.1:0-259794 GCF_030408075.1 Pseudoalteromonas sp. APC 3358 | reverse complement strand
AAGTCTCTGAAGGGCCGTTGAAGACTACAACGTTGATAGGCAAGATGTGGAAGTGGTGTGAGCCATTAAGCTAACTTGTACTAATTACCCGTGAGGCTTAACCATACAACGCCAAACGCGTTTTATGCGACAGTTTAGACAGAAGTTAATATAACTAAAGTAGATATTACTTAAGAAAGACTTAAAAAATATTATCAGATATTTTCCAAATTCAGTTAGTGCGTAGCGATACGGATTAACGCCCAAATTTGCTTGGTGACAATAGCGTTTTGGACCCACCTGATTCCATGCCGAACTCAGTAGTGAAACGAAACAGCGCCGATGATAGTGTAGCATTTGCTATGTGAAAGTAGGACATTACCAGGCTTCAAATTGTAGAAAGCCCGAATATAACGATTCGGGCTTTTTTACGTCTGCAGAAAAGTAAAATACGTGCAATTAATGCGCACTCACATCAACACGCATCACGTAGGTCGGGCGAGCGCAGCGATTCCTGACGCTAAAATCACTGTAAGTACCCCCTTATAACGCTTAAACTTCAATTCTAACCTTACGATATAGCTTAATATTTTCACTAAATTCTCAATAAATCAGACCCTGATTACAGAGTCCCACGTTTCTTCTCATTTTGTTGCAATTTCATTCTTGGTTTAATAAGTGACCTGTGTAAAACTACCTGAGTTAATTTAGTAAATCAGGTGACATGAATGTCGAATATTAAAGCTTGGAAACTTATAAGCCTGTTTTGTTTGTTCGCAGTGCTTATGGGTTGTCAATCGAAAGAAGAGCAGCTGCAACAAACAATTCAAGAGTCTATTAAAAAGGTAGATACGGAGCTGTCTCAGCTTGGTACTGCACTCGATAATGGAAGTGTACGTAATGCTGTGTTACTTAAAGAATATGGCGAGCTTCTTAAAAAACAACAACCAGAGCTTACAAAAGTTGTTGATGTAATTACCCTTGATGCAACGCGCCAAGGCGCACTTTATAGTGGCTTAACACAGCGACTTAAAGATATTAAAGGAACTTACTTAATTCCTCCTTACGAAGATACGTTACATAGCATTGATTTGTTGCGTGATGCATCTAAACCTACGCTATTTTCTGATGCGTTAACCGATCCTATCAATATGCTAGCTGATATGTCGAAAGGCACTTTAGCGCGTGTAGGCGCAATTAGTAAGCAAGCTGAAGGTGAGGGTGTTGGTAACCAAATGGTAGGTAACCCTAACTATGGTAACTGGCAATCAAATAGTAACGGTATTAGCTTTTGGCAATGGTACGGAATGTACCGTATTTTAGGTGATGTATTTGATCGTGTTGAATATGGAAGCTGGAGTAAGCGCCGAAAGTATAGCTATTACAATGACTATGGCCGCTCGCGTTATTCAAGCCCTAAACAAATTAAAACCCAAAGCGCTTTAGAAACACGCACGCGCCAAACATACCAACGCCAAGGTAAGCAGTTTACAAGCCCTTATGCGAGTAAAAAAACAGGTGCATCAGGTTTAAGCCGTAGTAGTTATACGCCAGCAAAAAGCCGCAGTAGTTATTCTCGTTCGAGCAGTTATAGCAATAGCTCAGGATCGGTGCGTGATAGCGGTAGCAGAACCTCTCGTGGCGTGAGCCGTGGTAAGTAAAAGAATAAAGTTGGAGTTAGAATAATATGTATGAATTTAATGGAATAACTATGTGGTCACTGCAAGCGCTGGCGATTGATTTTGCAATTATTGTTTTATTATTTGTAAGCCTTAAATATATAAAAGGCTGGGTTTCAAACTTACATGCAAATGATGAAATAACAGAGCGTGATAACTTTGCTTTTGGTATTAGCTTTGCCGCTGGCTTAGTGGCACTGGCGATTGTATTAACGGGTGTAAGTAGCGGAGCTTTTGCTGCAACACTGCAACAAGAAGCACTACAAATGTTAGCTTATGGCGCATTAGCAATTGTACTGATTAAGTTGGGTCACTTTTTTCAAGATAAAGTAGCTCTTCGTAAAGTAAGCCTGCACGACGAAATCGTTAAAGGTAACGTTACGGCTTCAATAATTGATTTTGGTCATGTTGTCAGTGTTGCTATCGTTATTCGCTCAGCTCTTTTATGGGTGGCTACTGACGGCTGGCATGGTCTTCCAATTGTAATTGCCGCCTTTATTATAGGTAGTGTTGTATTACTACTTGTTAGCCAGTACCGAGTGCAGTTATTTAAACGTACAAATAAAAGTGGCGACTGCCTACAACAAGCAATTGTTGATGGTAACTTAGCTGTGGGTATTCGTTACGCTGGATTTTTAGTAGGTAGTGCATTAGCTATTACAGCAGCAACGGGTGTTGCACCTTACGCGGCTGATAATATTAATGCGAGTTTACTATACTGGGCTATTAGCGCAGTAGTGAGCCTTGTTGCATTTATTATTTTGCACTTAGTGACAATTAAAATAATTTTATCTGGTTGCGATATTTCCGATGAAGTTAATCGTCAAAAAAATGTAGGTGTAGCTACTATTTCTGCAGCAGTATCATTTGCTGTAGGTATCACTATGGCAACATTACTAGGCGCATAATCAGTGTCATCAACCAACACTCCCCCAAGTAAGTCTCGCTTACTTGGGCACGATATACTACTTATTACTGTTATGGCCGTGCTTGCTGGGTGCGGCCTTATTTATGAATACTTACTGTCTCATTATGCGGGCCGTGTACTTGGCTCAGTAGAGAGCGCTATTTACGCCATGATTGGTACTATGATTGTAGCAATGGGCTTAGGCGCTTTTTTAGCGCGTTGGTTTAAAGATGCATTTACCGCTTTTGCTTGGTTAGAAAGCATTATTGCTTTGGTTGGCATGGGCTGCATTTTAGCGATAGCGGGTGTAATAGCAGTTAGTTATTCTCTTCCTCATTTATTTTCGAGCATTTTTAATTTACCCCCTGATGTTGTACTTAATGGTTACGTATTTCAAAAGCTACAAGAGTGGTCACGTTTTCTACCTTATGTTTTTGGTTTAATACTGGGCTTATTTATTGGTATGGAAATACCGCTTATAGCGCGCATTCGTCAGCACGTTTATGGCCGTTTTTTAGAAAACAACGCAGGGACTATTTATGGTGCCGATTATATTGGTGCTGGTATTGGTGCAGCCATTTGGGTAAGTATCATGCTCTCAATGCCTATAATGCAAGCTGCAGCGTGGACGGCGTTATTTAATATCATCGCAGGACTCGCGTTTTTATGGCGCTACCATACCCATGTGCGCTTTGCTAAGGCACTTTTAGTTTGCCATATAGTATTACTGGCATTATTTGGCTTTATTTTAGTATTTGGCAGTAGCTGGATGAACAATCTAAGTAATGTTTTATACAAAGATAAAGTAATTTATTCGCAAGCAACTAAATACCAACACGTAGTTTTAACCGAAAGATTAAGCAAAAACCAACCTCAGCCAATTACCGATTTATATTTAAATGGGCGTTTACAGTTCTCAAGTATTGATGAGCAAATATATCACTCAATGCTGGTTTACCCTGCAATGCTTGCCTCTAACAGACACGACCGTGTATTAATAATTGGTGGTGGTGACGGGCTTGCACTTAGAGATGTTTTAAAGTGGCCTGTAAGTGAAGTAACGCTAATAGATTTAGACGCGCAACTACTCAATTTATTTGGTCATAAAGACGGTGACTTTACGCCGCCAGAGCACATCAATAAGCGATTACTACAACTAAACAATAAATCGATGCATGACTCGCGAGCCAACATAATTGTGGGTGATGCATTTTTAGAAGTTGAAAAGCTACTTGACCAATCTAAGCAGTTCGACACCATTTTAATTGATTTACCTGACCCTAATCATCCTGATCTAAATAAAATGTACAGTGACTACTTTTATAATCATGTACGGCAGTTATTAGCACCGGATGGCGCAATGGCGGTTCAATCAACCTCACCTTATCACGCTAAAAAAGCGTTTTTAAGCATTGCAAAAACAGTTAAAGCGGCTGGATTTGAGTATGTTGAGCAGTATCAGCAAAACATACCTTCTTTTGGGCAGTGGGGCTGGACTATAGCGACTAAAATGGGGCAGTCGGCCAGTGGTCGTATTAATGATACGACGGCTATGCCTGTGCCATCAAGGTGGATTAGTAAAGAATATTTATTGGCAAGTTTTGTATTTCCTAACCACTACTTTGAACAAGTTAAAAGTATTGAGGTCAATAGGTTAGGGTCTGGTCAGTTGTATGATTACTACCGAACTGCATGGCAAATAGAAAGCGAATTGTATAAAAACTAATAAAACATGGTTGACATAATATGTCGGCCATGAGAATCTTAACTCAGACATAATATGTCAAACGACAAAAGGCAGAGACATGGAATTAAATGAACTTTCAATAAAATTAGCTTCTTTTGAAACTGAAGGCGCTAACTTTGAGTCTTTCTTGATTGCCAACCCAGGCGAGCAAGATGTTTTACAAGTCATTGTTGATGGAAATGATGAACTTCCAATTTTTGTTACACAAACGCAAGAGCAGTTGTTATGTATTAGCTACTTGTTTGACGAAGATGAAGTTAAGAGTGAATTACGCAACGAGTTAAACGAAACATTACTACGTTTAAACGTGCCAATTCCACTGAGTGCATTTGCTAAAATCGATAACAAATACGCGATTTTTGGTGCACTGTCGGTAAATTCATCATTGGATGACGTTACCCACGAACTAGTGACATTAGCCGATAACGCTATCGATGCACTAGAAGCCGTGACCTTGTATTTAAACGATTAATAGCTAGTTAGTGGAGTTAAGATTATGAGTATTTTAAAAAAATTATTTACAGCAGTACGTGGCGGCGCTCGTGAAGCAGGCGAAGCAATTGTAGACAAAAATGGCATCCGTATTTTTGAGCAAGAAATTGCAGACGCGCAAAATGCACTTCACCGTGCTAAAAAAAGCCTTACTGAAGTAATGGCCAAAGAAATGCAAACTAAGCGTAAAATTAGCGCTGTAGATGCATCAATCGCTGAACATGAAGCGTATGCAGGCCAAGCTCTTGAAAAGGGCAACGAAGCGTTAGCATTAGAAATTGCAGAAAAAATTGGTGACTTTGAAGCTGAAAAAGCGGAAAACGAGCAAGTATTGTCTGGCTTTAGCAATCACATTGTTGCGCTTAAGCAGCAAGTTAAAGATGCTGAAAAATCGATTAAAGAAAATCAGCGTCAGCTTACAATGGTTAAAACCACTGAAAGCGTACAGCAAGCAACAATGGCTGTTAATAGCACGCTTAATACAAACAGCTCGTCTATGACATCGGCTCGTCAATCGCTTGAACGCATTAAACAGCGCCAACAAGATCGAAGTGACCAGCTTGGTGCTGCAAAGCAACTTGAGTCAGACGTAAATGGCGATGACTTAAAAGCAAAAATGGCTGAAGCAGGCATTGGCGACACAAGTCCAAAAAGCGCTGATATTTTAGCTCGCATCAAAGCGAAACAAAATAGCTAACCATTACGTTTATACTTTAAAAAGGTAACCGAGTTTTTCTCAGTTACCTTTTTTGCTTAGAAGGCAGCCTTCCTATGTTTAATTTTTTCAAATCTAAAAAAGAGCCAGAACGTCAACTTAATCATCCGAGCGATCTTAAAAAAGGCGACATGTTTAGCGTTATTGACTCATTTGCCTATCCTGCATGGTTAAAGGGTGAAACGTTACGTGTTACTGATATTCAGACTTACCAATATCAGCACAGTAGTGATACTGAATTTGTACTTGAGACAAATAGCGGCCAAGTTGTATTTTTACAAATTGAGCAAGATGACGGCGAAGAGTGGGCTAACTTTTCTATTAAAATTCAGCGAAACGAAGTTGAAGAAATATTTAGCCTTGATGAGTTTGCGCGTATTTTTGATGAAGAGTCGTTAACCCACATTACAGTGCAAAATACACCAGAGCGCTTTATGCAGTTTTTAGCTAAAAGCTATCAACAAAGCGAGTCGCCTTATGTGTGTTATTTCCATAATAAAGACTACCGCAACCAAGCATTACCTCGTTATGAGCAAGAAGGTGGCGAGCCATGTGAAATGATTTGCTTAGCGTCAGATAATGAAGGCTTTGGTTTAAATATCGAAATTTGGGATGGCGGCGAAACCGAAGTATCGCTAACGCTCATGCGTCCAATGTCAGACATTGTAGACTTGTTTCCCGGAGATGCTAAGTGAGTGATGCTAAAGATAAGTGGTTACGTCAGGAACAAGCTGTACGTGCCACACAAATGGCATTCGATCTAAGCAGCGAAGTTCAAAAGCTGATAAAAAAGCAGGCAATTGATCAAGAGCTAACGCCGTCAGATATGATCCGAAAAATACTTGGCTTAGACGTAAAGTCTAAAAAAACGCGTCAACGTTTATCGTTTAACTTAAATGATGATGAAATAGCGCAACTAGCCAGTCGCTTTGATGTACAAAGCGATGATAAGCGAGCCGTAAAGCAACAAGTAGCTGATTTATTAATAGCTCACACTAAAAATAAAAAAGTGAAATAATTTAATTAGGTTTTTATGAATATTATTTTAATTGCTTACTTAATTATTTTGCGTTGTTTGGTACTGCGGCGAGTTATTTTGTACGCTTTATTTATGCGTATTGGGTGCTTAAAACAATGCCCATGAAATACATTATTAAAGCGGGTGTTTGCGTGGTACTGGTGGTAGTAATTTCAGCGTTAATTCCGTATTTAAGTTAACGCTGAAATTAGCTTATACGCGGCCGTTTTTATTTTATATCAAACGACTGGCATTGGTGGTTAATACACAGCGATTGCACTTCAAGTACAGGAGAACAATCAGTTAAGCCTTGTGCTTTATTTTGTATGTTTTCTTGTTTTGTTATTTGTTGAGCAAGCTGTTCTGCTTCTTCTTGAGATGTGTTTAGCGTTGAATAAACAGCATATTTACTCGGTCCGCCGCATGCGCGGGCGCCCACTTCAAGTACTTTGCACTGAAAGCTTGCAGTGCAGCTGTTATTACTCACCATGTTATTCAGATCATAGTTTAAGTCAGATAAGTTTTTACTTTGCTCATTTGACGTCACAGTACTAGCACAACCACTTAGTAATAAAATGCTGCTAGCAATGCTTAAAATTGATAGTTTAATTGCCGATGGTAAACAACTCATAACGTTATCCTTAAAATGCACTTACCGCTGAGCCTTCAAGTTTAACACATTTATTTTCAACACACTGCGTGCTTGGCGTTGTTAAATGCTGACAAATGCTCATCATCCCTTTTTGTGAATTATAACTACTTTCAAGCTTAGTAATTTTGTCGCTAAGGACAGCTACTTGTTCCTCAGATGCTGCGTTTGTTGAGTACACAACAAAGCTGCTTGGTCCGCCACATGCGCGACTACCTACTGCATTTACTCTACATTGAGTGCTGGTATCACATTGCTTATCTGTAATTAGCGTATTTAATTCGGTTTTAGCTGTTTTTATATCGTCTATTGAAACGTTTTTTAAATCAGCTTTTGGTATTTTTTCAGCAACTACGTTTTTTTTAGTATTTTCTTGTAATTGAGTGTTTTCTTTTAGCTTTTGTAGCTCTTGCTTTGGTGCTTCAGCTTCTGAGGTGATTGTTACTTGCTGCGTTTCAGTGGGTGCTTTATCTAAGCATGCAGTTAAACACAGTGGTAAAAGTATGGCTAACAATGGGGTACGCATAACAAACCTTGATAGTGATGAAATATTCATCACTATCATACACGGTGCATTTTTTACGGCAATAAAAACTATATTATCAAGTAATTAAAGCCGTGAAAAATACCGTTTTGTTAAAGTCCACCCTGCGTTAGTTTGGTGGGGTTAAGTAGTTTTTCGAGTTCACTGCGTGGTAAATCAGTTTCTTGTTCGGCTACATCAATAATAGGGCGGGCTTCTTTATAAGCCTGCTTTGCTATTTTTGCTGCTTTTTCATAACCGATCACCGGATTAAGTGCCGTCACTAAAATTGGATTTTTAGCGAGCGCTTTATCTATATTAGGCTGATTTACCTTAAAGCTGGCAATGGCTTTATCGCCCAATGCCTGCGCGCTATTGGCAAGTAATTCTATGCTTTGTAAAATATTATACGCAATGACTGGCAGCATAACGTTTAGCTCAAAATTACCCGCTTGGCCTGCTACGGTAATCGTGGCGTCGTTGCCAATAACTTGTGCGCTTACCATGGCTGCGGCTTCTGGTATTACTGGGTTTACCTTACCTGGCATAATAGATGAGCCCGGTTGAAGTGCTTCAAGCTCTATTTCACCTAAGCCCGCAAGTGGTCCTGAATTCATCCAGCGTAGGTCATTCGCTATTTTCATTTGTGCTACAGCGAGTACTTTTAATTGCCCCGAAAGCGCGACGATGGCGTCTTGTGAACCTATATTATAAAAAAAGTTACTACTAGGCGTAAATCTAATGCCTACATTGGCACTCAGATTTTCTGCAAATTTGGCTGCAAACTTAGGGTCTGCATTTATTCCTGTTCCAACAGCTGTACCGCCTTGTGCAAGCTCGCATACACGCTCTAAGCTATGTCTAATTCCTGCTGCGGCATGATTAACTTGTGACTGCCATGCACTGAGTGTTTGATCAAACGTTACAGGCATTGCATCCATTAAATGCGTACGGCCCGTTTTAACTATATGGCCTACTTCAGCTTTTTTCTTTTCCAGACTTTGCGATAAATTTTCAAGCGAAGGAAGTAATTCGTACACTACATTTATTGCGCTACTGAGTGCGATAGCAGTAGGGACTACATCGTTAGAGCTTTGCCCCATGTTTACATCATCATTAGGGTGAATGCTTTCATTGCCTATCCGGCTAGCAAGCGTTGCAATAACTTCATTGGCATTCATATTTGAGCTTGTGCCAGAACCTGTTTGAAAAATATCAACGGGAAAATGCTCAACATGTTCACCATCAATAATACTTTGGCAAGCTTGCTCAATTGCATCGGCTTTAGCTTTGCTTAAATGGCCTAGCTCACAGTTACTTTGTGCAGCGGCTTGTTTTATATAAGCCAGTGCAGTTATAAATTGCTTTGGCATTGGTAAGCCACTAATGGCAAAGTTATTAACCGCTCGCTGTGTTTGCGCTTGATAGAGCGCATCAGTAGGTACTTTTAGCTCGCCCATGCTGTCTGATTCTGTTCTAAAGTTGCTCATAAGTGTGCTCCTTAAAAAGGGTTGAATTCGTGACTAAGAATACGAGCTTCACGCTCAAGTATTAAAAATTGTGCAGTATTGTTATGCACTTTATAAAACCGTTTTAGTGCTAATAAAGGTTTGTATAGCTGCTCTAAACATTGTTTACGAATAGCATTATGTATAAGAGGGTCGCACATTTTGTTCATAATTTCATGGTGTGTGCGTCTAAGATAAAACTCTTGAAGCAAGGGATTACGTTGTTGCTCAAATTTTTTGGCGACGTTAAGGGCGGTTTCTATGTAATCGGCAACGAGCATGGGTGCATGCAGGCCAGGTCTTAAGCAATGGCAAGAGAGTTCTTGATGGTAACGATGCTGGGCATAATTTGAAGACATAAAAAAACCGACTCAAGTTAACGATAATAATTATCATTACATTTAATCGGTTTCAGTGTAAACAGTTATTATAAAAATTATTTGCGATACTAATTTGAGTTTTAATTGTAGCCAAGAATAAATATCTGATCTGTTTCATGTTTGGTCATCGCCTGTTGATTATGTTTAGGGTGCGAAAGTAAATCGATTACTGTAGCTCTCATATCAACGGCGTAACTATGATCGTCGGTGGTTTTTTCGGTTATAGCAATAGCTGCGTCTACAGCGGTATAAGGGGGTATATGCATAATTTTATCCTTTGAAATTTAATATAAGTTAAACCCTTTAGTGGGTTAGTTATATAAAAGCATATTACGTACCAATCGTAATAAATTAACTCAACCATATGATAGTTATAGTGTTTAAAAATTATCTTTTTTTCATCACGACAAAATAAGCTAAATTTGCTTTACTGTTGTGCATTAATCTACAATTTTGGTGCACAGTAATGACAAAGCCATTTTCACAAGCCTGTGAAAACAATAAAACCCCTATTTTAGAGCAATTAAAGGACGTATTAAAAAATACTAAAACAGTACTCGAAGTTGGCTCAGGAACCGGCCAGCATAGTGTTTTTTTTGCAGAGCAATTACCACATTTACAATGGCATACAAGTGATCGCGCTATAAACCACGAAGGGATTAATTTATGGCACCGCGAAGCTAATTCAACTAATTTACATGCACCACTTGAGCTTGATTTAAATAATGAGTGGCCAATAGATAAAGTTGACGCTATTTATACTGCAAACACATTTCATATTGTAAGTTGGCAATTAGTTGAGCGTTTTTTTGACGGTGTTAAACGCCACTTAAATAGCGACGGTATGTTGTGTATTTATGGGCCATTCAAATACCAAGGTGAATTTACCAGCCCAAGTAATGATGACTTTAGTGCCTTTTTAACAGAGCGCGATCCGTTAAGTGGAATAAGAGATTTTGAAGCAGTTGAACAACTAGCTAAGCAAGCAGGGCTTACGCTTATTAGCGATACAGCCATGCCTGCAAATAATCAGTTACTCGTTTTTAAACGGCAGTAATGAGCTACATTGCTCTTTATATATATCAATATGGCCGCGTTCACGCTTTAAGTAGTCGCTTATTGCATTACTAAAGTCGCCATCAACAATATGGTGAGCAGAGTAGGTAAGTACGGGTTCAAATCCGCGTGCTATTTTGTGCTCACCTTGTGCACCCGAATGAAAACAGTTGAGTTTATGCTTTATTGCAAACTCAATACCTTGGTAATAACACAATTCAAAGTGCAGCGAATCTACTTCCTCACTTGCTCCCCAGTAGCGCCCATAAAGCGTATTTTTACCTACTAAACTAAGTGTTGCAGCAATCACGTTATCGTCTCTTTTGGCCAGCATAATAACGAGAGTATTAGCCATTAAGGCATGTAAAAGCGTAAAAAACTCCATATTTAAATAGCCCAAATGACCAGAGCGCTTTAAGTAGGTACGCTGATAAAACTCACAAAACAATTGCATTATCTCGGGCGTAATTTGCGTTCCTTGCAGCCATTCAATATCAATGTTCTGTTGCGCTATTTTAGCTCGCTCTTTTTTAAGTGACTTACGTTTTCGTGAGCTAAGCATCTGCAAAAAGTCGTCAAAGGATTCATAACCTTTATTAAACCACTGAAATTGCACACCCACTCTTAACATGGCGTGTTGCTCAGTTAATGAGGTGGCTTGGGCTTGGTCGCAAAAATTAACATGCCATCCCGACCATCCTTGCTGAGCACTGTGTAAGCTAAGTTGCTCTGTAATGTATTGATATACCGCATTTGGATTAGCGTGCTCGATAGCAATGCGCTTGCCTTCAATAGGGCTAAAAGGAATGCCAGATAGCCACTTGGGATAATATTCTAAATCGTGTTTTTCGTATGCCTCAGCCCAGGCCCAGTCAAATACATACTCGCCGTATGAATGACTTTTTAAATACCCAGGTGCAAGTGCAACGAGCGTATCACTTTCAAAAATAGCGAGGTGATGGGGCTGCCAACCACTTTTTTGTGTTACGCATTGGCTTTGTTCAAGGGCATATAAAAAAGCATGTTGAGTAAATGGTTCATCACCAAATAAACGTTGCCACTGCGCCTGATCAATCTCATTAATACTGCTAAACCATTGGTGCGAAAACGTTCCCATGACTACTTACCTTGTAGTTGTTCTAAGCTGTTCTACGTTTTTAATAAACGTACTAATTTGCATTTTAAGCTCGGTAAAATGAGGATTATAAGTTAAGCGCTGTAAAGCCGGATAGTGTTTTAAGTTGGCGCTTGTACGCTCTCCTAGTTGTGGGTTTTTAGTTGTTTTACATGTTTTATATAGGGACTCGTCGTTAATAAAGCTGCCACAATTGCGATAAGTTGCGTTAATTCCATAATGTGGATTTTGCGGTGAGTTAACAACAGCAATATGCGACATACCATGAACCTTTTTACATTGAGGTGTTGTGCATTGCGGATTATTTACTGTGTAGTCACTAGCAAAGTCTGGCGGTAAAATATCAGTACTTCCATAAAGTACTAAAGTATCGAGTGGCTTATATTTGATTGAATTACCTTTGTGTAATGCACTCAATAACTTTAGCGTGGCACGCGTATCTATCGTGGTATCAATATCGCTAAGTACACTAAAAATAGGTAATTTAAGTGCAGGGCGTTTGTTCAAGCTACTTATGCTTGCAAGTGACATTGCATCGTACGAAGCGGCAGCTGCATTTAAAGGAAATGATTCATACTTAGCAAAGTCTACGTCGGCGTCTTTATCAATCCAATTAACAAAGGGTATGGCATCAATCCACTTTGCTATCCAGCCGTACTTATTATGTGGCTCGGAGCCTGGCGAATAAAGCATAAGCGCTTTAATTTTAGGGGATACAGTGTGTTTGGTTGCGTAATCAATAAGTAACGCTGCACCGGTAGAGTAACCTGCGAGTATCACCTCATCAAAGTCTTGCACCGAGCGTTCAATACCGTATTTTATTGCTTGTTGCCATTGGCTAACGTCTACATTGAGTAAAGCACTTGCGGCGCTTCCATGTCCTGGTAATAAAATAGTACGCACAGTATAGCCTTGCTGGTAATACACTTGTGCTAAATCGTGATACGTAAAGGGGGAGTCAGTTAGTCCGTGGATTAATAGCGCAACTTTATTGCGGTTTGGATGCGTAAGCTCAAAAGGGGCAATAATATCTGCAATAGTAGGGTCAGGTTTTCGCGTACCTTGTGTTACTAATTGCTGATACGTTTGTGTAATAGCAGGGCATGGCATATTTGCACGTGGATTGGCTTTATTTATATGTTTATATGCAAAATCTAAGTAATCGTTAAATGGCAAAAGGGCGTGGTAATTAAAGCGCTGGTGGTTGTGCTCATTTTCAAAGCGTAATAAGCCTTGTTGCTTACTTTTTGTTATAAATTTAAAGTCGCTCGCCTGCGATATACAGTTTTGAGCGACAGCTGTATGAGAAAAAAGACTTAAAACAAAACCAAAAAATATTCTTAAAACTATTCTTAAAACTAAACCACTATTGTTCATTAACTTCTGCATATTGGACAAGACACTCGGTTAGCTTAATGAGTTCAAGCGGTTTTGCAAGATGTTGATTAAATCCAACTGCTTGTGCATGTGCTTTATCCTCTGGCATTACGTCGGCAGTTAAGGCAATAATAGGGAGTTCTTGTTCGGTTTTAAACTGGCGGATCAGTGCCGTTGCTCTATAGCCATCCATTACAGGCATTTGGCAATCCATAAGCACTAAGTCAAAATGCTGCTTTTTCACTATATCGACCGCCAACTCACCGTTTTCTACCATATACGGCACAATCCCTAACGAGCCAAGCATCGCTTTAATAACCATTTGATTTACTGGGTTATCCTCTGCGACCAAAATGTCTAGCGAAGTAATATTAGTATTATCAAATGTAATAACATGTTCTTTTTTAGGCTCTGTTGTTTCTAATCGCATTGAAAATGTAAAAGTAGAGCCTTTATCTACTTCACTTTTAAGGGCTATTTCTCCCCCCATTAATTGGCTTAGCTCTTTTGCTATTGTTAAGCCAAGTCCTGTACCGCCAAACTGCCTTGAGGTAGAACTATCAGCTTGGGTAAATGCGTTAAATAATTTTTTATGCTGGCTTGGTTTTATACCTATTCCGGTATCACTAACGTTTATAACAAGCTGTACTTTATTGGCGGCAGTAAACTCTGTTTCTATGTTTAAAGCAACGCTGCCTTGGCTTGTAAATTTAATCGCGTTACTACATAAATTAAGTAATACCTGCTCAATTCGCATAGGATCACCGATAAACCAGGTATTTAAAGGTAGCTTTGAGTTAACTTGCCAGTTAATACCTTTGTTAACTGCGCTTTGTTCAAACATATTGTCTATGCGTGTTATTAAAGCACCTAAGTCGAATGCAATAGATTCAATAACTAACTTTTGGGATTCTATTTTTGATATATCAAGAATGTCATTAATTAAGTTTAATAAACTTTTAGATGATGAGTTTATTTTATCTAAATAGCCAATGAGTGTACTTGCACTGTCTGTTTCTCGAGCAAGTGAAGAAAAGCCAATAACGGCGTTTAATGGTGTACGTATTTCGTGGCTCATATTCGCTAAAAATTGGCTTTTAGCCTGATTAGCTAAATCAGACTGCTGCTTTGCTTGTGCGAGTGAGTGTGTACGCTCAGCAACTTGACGTGTAAGTGCAATTTGTTGCTGATTAAACAGCAGTAAAACCATTAAAATTAAAGAACATACGGCAACTTGGAGTATGAGCAATAATAGAGTTAGTTGGCTATTATGTTGTGTTAAAAAGCTTTCTTTAAGGGCTAGTTTTACAATCCATTTTTGCCCTGCAAAGTCCACGTCAAACGACATTAAACGGCTGCCTTTGGCTTGCTGAACATCCTGAGAGTAATTACTATAAAACGGCGGTGTGTTTGTATCTTCGTATATACCAATCGAAAACATATCAGACTGTTCTTTAGAAATGGCCTGCTCAATAATACTACGCACTAAAAATATACCAGTGGCATAGCCTTTAATTGTTTTTTCATCGTTATATTGGGAGTACACAGGGGCAAATAATAAATAGGCTGGTTTAGGTTGTTTGGTTTGCACCAACTGAATTATTTTAGTTCCGACTGGCATGTACTTTATAGCGGGGTTAAGCAGAGAGTTTTTTCGATCAGGGTTTGAAAATACATTAAAGCCAATCGCTTTTTGATTACCATTAAAAGGAGCTATGTATTTTACTATAACAAGGGGATCGTTAATTTCAAGAGGTTCGCCAACTATATCAATATCTAAATGGTAAATGTTTGATATTTCTTGAGCAAAGACTTCGCGTTGATCTTGAGGTATTTTTGCATTCCACGATAAAGCGTTAATAAACTCGTATTGAGTTAGTAACTGACTAGCATAAGAATAAAAATCTTGCTGGCTCAGCATGGGGGATGATTGGACCTGACTTGCTAAGCTCTGCACTGCAATAATACTACGATTTGTATATCTATAAAGGCTGTTTTCTATAACGTGGACTTCACGTTCGGCAATTTTAATAGTGCTTATACGATTTTCCTGATCGTATAATTGTGTTGTTACCGCGACTGATAAAAATAAAACTGAGCATACTGCAATTGTCGGAAATGCAGATATAGTATGTTGATTAGACTTTTGTGGTAATAAAGAAAGTAAAAACGGAGTTGCAATTAATACCCCTAATGTATCGCCAAGCCACCAGTAAATAACATTATTCCAATGATTATCAATACTGTAAATCGAGTTAAATTGACTCAGTGCGAATACGCCAAAGTTAGCTGAAATTAAGCTGACCAATATGGCTATGACTAAAATAAAGTAAATTATATTCTTGCGCTTTTTAAAGCGCAGCGGGTGACCAAGCCAATACTTTAAAAGAGCTGCGCCGACCATTGCCTGTATAACAACACCAAAGGCGATATACATTGCCTCGTTGAATGAGTTGCCGACCAGGACTAGCTCATGAGCTGAACTGTCAAAAATATTAAGGTTAAAGGCAATTGCAGCTACAAATAAAGGCGGGATAAAGCGCCACCACCAAATATAACAACCGACTAGAGCTATGCCGGCAGGTAACCAAATTGGAATTATTTGCGAGTTAAAAGCAAGTTTAGTGAGTGCTATGCCGACTAAAAAATATGCTAAAGCAAACATGATGTAAAAAATAATGGAATGATTTTTAGAGTTAAAATTTTTCACATAAGGTCCAAGCAATTATTATTATCGTTTTGAAATATCAGTATAGCTAACAGTAAGTTATTTTGGTTACTTTTATAATGGTAACTGTTTTTTGCTAAATGACTGCTTTAACACGACTGTTGATTCTATATTTGCAATACAACTTAAACTACCTAGTTGATGTTTTACAAATGTTTCGTAGCTCTCAAGATCATGTGCAATGATTTTTAATAAATAATCATAGCTTCCTGATATTACACAACACTCTAATACATGTGGTAATTTTTCTACATGTTGCTCAAATTGCTCTGCAGCACTTACCGAGTTTTGGCTTAATCGTACGAACGCATATACCAACACATTAAGATTAAGTGCTTTGGGATTTATGGCGGCGTGGTAGCCGGTAATAATGTTTTCTTGCTCTAACTTTTTTATACGCCTTAAACAAGGTGTATCCGATAGGTTAATACTGCTGGCCAAATCTGAAACAGACATACGAGCTTGGCTTTGCAGTGCAATGAGTAATTGCTGGTCTTTTTTATCTAACATAGTTGTCGGCTTTTATTAATTATTTTTATATTTGTAGTGATTATTGCTAAGTATTGCAATTTTTACTAATTTTTTTGGCGTTTTACCCTCATTGAACTCTGTTAGCATTTAACTATAAAAATAATAGAGCACAACAATGAACACACATACCGCTATTTTTGATCACTGGATACGAACAGAGTTTGTCACTTTAAATAGTGAATTAGAGCAGCTTTATTGGCAGCAAACCGATAAAGCAAATGTAGAAGGAATAGGTGAGGCCTTGAAGCAACAATTAGAAAAAAAAGGCAACGCATTAATTAGCAATTTATTAGCCGAGGGAAACACAGATCAAGGCTTTGATAGCGCTTTTGACTTACTCGGTAACGTAGGATTGTTTATGGCGGCGTGTAGGCGCCATGAAATTACTGAGCCAAGCAGAGAAACTACTTCCCCACTAATAGAAGCCTCAGCGCTTGCTATGCATATAGGCGCATCCATTGGCGTAACCCCTCGTTTTGCTACCGCCCATTTAACTACTCATAACAAATCACTTAACGGTATTTATAAACGATTTACTAATTTACCTGATGAAAAGCTGTTTCTTGATTATAACACTCAAGGCATTTTGGCCTACAAACGGGCAAGTGATGCATTATTAAAAATATTACCACTGGGGATTTCGCATCCTTTATGTGGTGAGTTATTAAAAGTAGCCAAACAAGCACTTATAGATGTAATTGAGTCAAACAATGCACTTTATTCTGAGCTCGATACAGATCGCTTTTTTAACTGCGTTCGCCCTTATTATAAACCGTACCGTGTAGGTAAAGAGGTTTACAGAGGTGCAAATGCTGGTGACTTTGCAGGTATTAACGTGATTGATATGTTACTAGGGCTTTGTAGCGCAAATGAGCCAAGTTACTCGCAAATGCTGGTGGATAAGTTTTTATATATGATGCCAGAGGATCAGCAAATCCTGCGAGAAGCCATGCGTATGCAAAGCTTTATGGATGACTTTTTACAAGCAGAGCAATATAAAAATACAGATTGGTTTAAAAGCCACGCAAAGTTATTTATCCAAGTGTGTAAATTACATGGTGACACCGCAGTCGGTCATCATAATCAACTGGTTGAAAAGTTTATTGCTCAGCCTTCAAAAAATATGCAACAGCAGCATATGAGCAAGGTAACAGCAAGTGGTCCGCCGCTTCATGTGTTGCTTGATTCGCTCGAAAAATTAAGAGATAGGCGAGCCAGCGCAAAACGCGACGATATAAAAACACGTTTTGATGATCTAAATACACTTAAAGAATGGGTTAAATAGCATGCTTAAAAATGATTTTTGTATGGCCGATGGCTGTTATTTATTAAACCACTCGGTAGGGCGTCCTCTTAAAAATACACAGCAATATTTAGCTCAGCATTATTTTTTACCATGGGAGAGCTCAAATAAAGAACCTTGGCAACAATGGCTGCCCGCAGTTGAGCAATTTACTACCGCGCTTGGTAAGTTATTTAATGCGCCTAGTTCGCAGTTTTGTCCTCAGGTTAATTTATCAAGTGGCTTAACAAAGTTGCTTATGTCGCATCCACGGCTACAGCAAAAAAATTGTAAAGTGCTTATGGCGCAAAGTGATTTTCCGAGCATGGGTTTTGCAATGCAAAAAGCATTACCAGAGTGCGCACAAATTATGTTTATACCAGAGCACGAAAACCTAACTGATATTAGTGTTTGGCAGCGTTATATAACCGCCGACATCGATTTAGTTTTTATAAGTCATGTGTATTCAAATACAGGTGTACAGGCGCCTGTATACGATATTGTAGCTATAAGTAAATTAACCAATAGTTTATCAATAGTTGATGTTGCTCAGTCAGCGGGTGTTATACCGCTTGATTTAAGCATACTCGATGCGGACTTTATGATTGGCTCGAGCGTTAAATGGTTATGTGGTGGCCCAGGTGCAGCTTATTTATGGGTTAACAAAAATCAAATAGAGTATTGTGAGCCTAAAGATGTGGGTTGGTTTTCGCATCAAAATCCATTTGAGTTCAATATAAACCACTTTGAATATAACGCCAGTGCGCTCAAATTTTGGGGGGGCACTCCCTCTGTAGCGCCTTATATTATTGCCGCAAATAGCATTGCTTACTTTGCAGAGCTAACTGCTCACAAGGTAAGGAATCATAATTTAGCTATGCTTACGCTTATTCATGAGCAACTAGGCAAATATGTTGCATCACCTATGAGTAGTGATAAATGCAGCGGGACTGTTATTTTGTTTTTTAACAAGGAGCAAGACCATGTACTTACAGAGCTTAATAAAGCGAAAGTCAGTGTAGATGCCCGTAAATTTGGGATACGAGTATCGCCACATATTTATAATACTCAAGAAGACGTTGCGCAGTTTATTTCGATAGTAAAACGAGCGCTTAAGGGTTTTGGCTAAGCTGCTGTTTTCTTTGTTTTAATGACTCTATTTTTTGCTGCGTTTGATTAATTGATGCGTCGTAAGCTTGCTTTAACGAATTTGTTTTAGTTGCGATAGCATCAGCAATAGACGAAGCGCCTAAACGATTGGCTTTATCTTGAGTCATGTAATCTATCTGCTGTTTTTTAGCTGCGTATTCTTTTTGGCTTTGTGCAATAGATAGCTCAAGGCGCTTTATTTCTCGTTCTATTTGTTGAACTTCTAAGTAGTCATCCACAGAGGTGTCGGTAATACCTTTACCGGGCGTAGAGCTTTTGTATGCTTCAATTACGTTTATATCTTTAAGAGTAATAACTTGTGCATCTTTAGCGCAAGGCGTTTGGCTAAAGGTAGGAACGCCCTTAATTACACACTTATACACTGTTGTACTTTGTGCCAAGGTAAAAAATGGTGCTGCCGCGCAAACTGATAGCAATATGAACCGGATCATAGCTAAACCTAAAGTGGCTAAAGTTATGTTAATAATGCCCTAAGTTATTACTAGGCACAATTTGTTTAGTTTTTATAATTTTTAGGTACAAAAAAACCACAATTAAGTGGTTTAAATTAAGTATGGTCCAGAGGGAGGGATAGATTTGCTTACATCCATATAATCAATCGCTACGCGACGCTTGCAGCGGCCCAAAATGTTCCAGACATTTTGTCGAACCCTGTCGAGGGTTCTCACCCTCCCAATTTAGTATTGGTGTTAAATTTTAGGCACAAAAAAACCACAATCAAGTGGTTTAAATTAAGTATGGTCCAGAGGGAGGGATAGACTTGCTTGCATCCATGTAATCAATCGCTGCGCGACGCTTGCAGCGGCCCAAAATGTTCCAGACATTTTGTCGAACCCTGTCGAGGGTTCTCACCCTCCCAATTTAGTATCGGTGTTAAATTTTAGGCACAAAAAAACCACAATCAAGTGGTTTAAATTAAGTATGGTGGAGAGGGAGGGATTCGAACCCTCGATAGAGCTACAAACTCTATACTCCCTTAGCAGGGGAGCTCCTTCGGCCACTCGGACACCTCTCCAACGCATAACCGTTTGTATTGATGGAAGTAAAAAAAGCCACCAATTAAAATATGGTGGAGAGATAGGGATTTGAACCCTAGATGGGCTATAAACCCATGCCGGTTTTCAAGACCGGTGCATTCGACCACTCTGCCATCTCTCCGTGACGCAGAATAATACTTAGGTGATACCGCTGTGTAAATAGCAAAATGACTGTTTGCCTAAAAAACGTACGTAAATGAGGTTTTTTTTGTAAATAAGGGGAAATTAAGGCAATTTTTAATAAAATAAATAGGTTGCAGCAAACAAGGGGGAGCTAAATAAGTGACTTCATTTAGTGGTTGAGTGTTCGCTGCACCGAAAAATAATCATGGTTGGGTGATTATTTATATTGAGCTGCGCCGCTAAGTGCTAGTCTTTTACCAATAGTGTTAAGTCTAGCTAACATTCTTGCTTTACGGTTAGTTGGTTTAACTGCTACTTGAGCTGCTGCTGTTTGATTTAATGTGTTAATTGGTTTCATTATTTTGCTCCGGGTTGTATATGTTGAAATCGCGTGCATTTTGCACGTTGTTTGATTAAAAAGACAACGATAAAAATTGAGCCTGACGGATTAGTTAAACTAATCTTTATTGATTTTATTAACGTGCGGTTCAGTATTTTTTATTATGGTTTTTGCATAAATAGTTAAAATAAAATCGGCTTTAATCTCGCCAATGCTGGTGTTTGTGTGTTTTTTTATTTATTTATATGCATTTTACACAACCTTTTTTGACTAGTTATTCAGATTAAAAAAATTCAATTAAACTCTTTTTTATTCGTTCTTAAATACATTGTTGGAAACAAAAGCTTGTCACTACTAATAATTATTAAACCAAGTACAAAAAAACAGAATGAAAAATCACTAATGTGGCTTAAAAGCATTTGTAAAAAACGCAGTTTTTCTTATTGTATGTTTACTACAACGGGAAACTTTAACGATGACTGCGCTCAAATAAGGTTGCTACTGAGTAAATTTACCAAAGTAGTTGTACTTGGCGGAGACGGTACATTGAGCTTGGCGGTTAATGCGTTAATAGGGAGTAGCTGTACGTTAGCATTATTGCCTTGCGGTACAGGTAACGATTTCTCTAGGGGATTTGGCTGCAAAGAAGATGATTGGCGAAAGGCATTATTTAATACACCAACAGCAATTGATATAGGAAAAATTAATAGCCGCTATTTTATTAATATTGCAGGGGTAGGGTTTGATGCCCATGTAGTTAAAGCAATTGAGGCTAAAGCTAGTTTTTCATCTTTTGATTACAGTTGGACGAGCATTAAGGAGCTATTTTATTATCAAGCTCAGCAGTTACAAGGTACGTTTAATAACGATGTTAGGCAGTATAAAAATTTAATTACCGTATTTGCTAATCATAAGTACTTTGGTGGTGGTCTAGAAATAGCGCCAAAAGCAGATTTAACTGATGGACTGCTTGAGTGTTATCAAATGCGATCGGGTGGGCTTTTTTATAATGTAATAAGCTTTATGAAGTTATTTTTTAAGCGCCATCAGCATATAAAAAACCTTAACTACAGTCGCTTAAATACAGCTTCCATAAAAACTGAAGGGTTATTGATTGAAGCAGATGGTGAACTGGTAGGTAAAACTCCTGCCGTTATTAGTGTACATGGGCAGGCTTTACTTTTTCATATGCCAATAAAAAAGCGCCTACAGTAGGGTAGGCGCTTTTACGTTAGTTGCGTTAATAACGCGTCTAACTGGGGACGGAGCCACTTTTAGCCATTGCTCTATTAGCTAAAAAGGCGTTAATTCGTTTTGTTGGGGTAAGCACAATGGCGTTACCTAATAGCACTAGGCTAAATCCTGCAAAGGTATTTGCGTGCCATTCAAAGCCTTCAAAAAAGCTACTCAGTGTTACTGCCACTAGTGGGAATAAAACAATAACGTAGCTGGCTTTTTCAGGGCCTATATTTCTAAGTAGAGCAAAGTAGCAACCAAAAGCGATTACAGTGCCAAATATTGATAGATAAAGTAGTGATAACCAGTAACTTGGTGGAGCGTTTAAACTAAATTGCACATCGTTCATTAATACATATAAAGCCAAGCCTATAGCGCTGTATAACATACCCCATGCATTGCCTTGCAATACACCAATTTGTTTACGAGAATTACGAACGCTTACCATATTTCCTAATGAAGCCACAAAGGTGCCACCAAGGGCAAGTAGTAACCCGACCAATGCACCATTACTCAAGTCGAACTGCTGTAACTGTGGCCAAAACAGACACGTAATACCTAATACAGCGAGTACAGCACCTGTATAAATTCGTTTTGAGATTGGCTTACCAAAAAATAACCGAGTATTGACTATGTTCATAACCAGCAGCATTGAAAAGGCAATAGAGGTCATGGCTGAGGTAAGGTGATTTTGTGCCCAGTAAAGCATTAAATAATTTAATCCAAAATTACAAATGGCTAATAAAACAAAAAAGCCATGATCCAGTAACTTAAATCGCATGTCGGGTTTTTTGTACGCTACATATAACCACATTAAAAGCGCTGCAATAGCAAAGCGATAAAATAACGATAACTCTACCGCAATATCACCTAACTGAAACTCTATGGCTAACCAAGTTGAGCCCCAAATTAAAACAGTTGTAATGTATAGCGCTGCACTTTTCATGGTTAGTCTCCAAAGCCCGATTGAATGGCTATTTTAAGACCTATCTGTATACTTACCATATACAGAAAAGTAAAAATGTAACCTATACAGATTTGGTGTGTGATGATAAGACAAAAAAATAGCCAAGGGCATGAGTTTTTATATCAGCAAGTTATTCAGTTGATTAGAGATATGAGCGCTCAACAAGTTTTACTCCCCGGCGAAAAACTTCCATCACTGCGTAAAATGGCAGATAACTTAAGCATAAGTATCCCCACTGTAAAACAGGCTTACCAGTCACTTGAAGATCAAGGGTTAGTAGAGGCGCGTGAAAAATCAGGATATTTTTTAAAAGTCGTTAGCATGGCGCACAATTTACCTAAGCGAGTTAAATTAAGTCGCGAACCTGTTGTGGTAAATAAACAAGCCTTAATAGAGCAGGTGTACAGCGCGATTCATCAAGCGAACGTAGTCCCTTTTGGTATCGCTAACCCAATTGCCGCAGCACCTACCGATAAAGCACTCGCCAGAAACATGCGCCGCGTAATGACAATTGCGGGCAGTAAAGCCATAAACTATGGCCCAACAGATGGGTTTGTACCGCTGAAAAAGCAATTAGTGCATCGCTATTTAGATTTTGGTATTGGCATTGATATGGACGAGCTTGTGATCACCAATGGTGCGCAAGAGGCCATGGCTATTGCGCTTAAGTGCGTGACAAAGCCAGGCGATGTAGTGGCTATTGAGACACCTTGTTATCACGGGATTATAGAGCTAATAGAAAGCTTAGGGCTTAAAGCGCTCGAAATACCACTGTGCCCAGATAATGGCATTTGGTTAAGTGATTTGGAGCGCGCTTTGAATGAGCATGACATAAAAGCGTGTTTATTCTCGACAGCAATTAGCAACCCTGTAGGCAGCTTTATGCCAGATACAAACAGGCAGCAGCTGGTGGAGTTACTCGAAAGCCACGACGTAGTGCTTATTGAAGATGACGTATACGGCGATTTATATTTTACGGCAAAACGAGGCACACCTGCTTTAGCGTACTCTAAAAAAGGATTAGTGATCAGTTGCTCATCTTTTTCTAAAACCGCAGCGCCTAGCTATCGTGTGGGTTGGGTCGTTGCCGGTAAATTTGCAACACAAGCGCGGCGATATAAACGAGCACTAAGTTGCTCCGCTTCGTTAATAAACCAATGGGCGTTATCAGAATTTATTGCCAGCGGCGAGTACGACCGTAACTTAAAGGTACTCAGGCAGCGCCTGCGCGATAACAAAGAGCGTATGCGATGGTGTTTACAACAAGCTATGCCAAAAAATACACGTATAAGCGATCCAAAAGGAGGCTGTGTAATGTGGCTAGATTTAGGAGGCGAATACGATAGTCAAAAATTATTTTTACTTGCTCTTGAGGTTGGTATTAGTATTACCCCTGGGCTTATTTTTTCAGCCTCTAATAAGTATAAAAGCTGCGTAAGGTTAAGTTATGGTGTGCCGTGGAGCGAGCAGATAGAGCAAGCAATAGTTACATTGGGCAAGCTCACTTTATTAGCTAAAAAGTAATACCAATCTGCTTATATATGGGGTCTATTTAACGTTAAGAAAATTACGCTAGAACTAGGCAAAAGTTTTTGTATCTAGTTGTTCTAAATAAAAAATTTTTAACGAAGTTATAGTGCAATTTAATTCGTTAAATTGATCAAAGATTTATGCAGGTTGGTATAAGTTTGGGAAACACAAAAAAGCAGCATTTAAGTAAACTTAAGTGCTGCCAAAGGGATGTTAAATAACGTTTGCTGTACTAATTGTGTTTAAAGCTAAATAACTGGTAACCTTTAAGCTCTGGCACTTGCATTACTAATTGCTCTTCTTGTTTTGCAATATCAGCAAAGTTTTCACATAAAGAGTTAGCTCTCTCTTCAAGTGCGCTTGCATGTAGCTCTACTTTTTCTTCTATTTGTGCACCCATATTTTCCATGCGTTGTTCAAAGGCATCCATATCGCCGCCTGAACCAAGTAACTCAGAACCTAAAGCCACTAAAATACTGCCCATTGATTGCATTACTGCTGATTCAACCGCTGTTTCTATCTGCTGCTCAAATTGTTGTTCAAAGTTTTCGCCAAATTGATTAAAACTTTGTTGGCCCATTACAAATGTACCTTGCTGGTAAAATGTATTTTCTACCTCAATTTTAATGTCGTCCATAAGCTCAGACATATTATCAAGACCGTCAATATTAAATGCATTGCCTACTTCTTCTAATGCCACACCGGCAATTTTAACACCCTCAAGCGCTATGTTAGCTACTTCCGGTAATTGAGTGCGTAAGCTGTCAGAGTACTTATTCAGTGCTTCGCGTTGTGAGCTATTAAGCGCTACAAGCTCGCCATTTACGGTTAAGTCACCATGGGTATTAAATTGCATAGTTTTATTATTGGCTGTAAAAATTTCTAATTCGTTTGGTTTAATACGTACATCGTTTTTAAATTCGACGTTACATTCATCGTTACTAAATGAAATTGCAGAATCGTTGTCGTTATGAGCCATAGCGGCTGGCGTACAAATTAATGCGCTAACTAATAGTAATTTTTTCATGTTTGTTCTCTACTTTTTGTTGATGACGATTAATTAATAACAAGTTTGATGCCAGTTTTGTTTTTTCATAAAAAACAACTGATTAAGTGTTTTTCTTTATTTTTTAGCAAGTCAAAATAATTAATAAATAACTATTTTTTAGTCAAATTGGCTAACTAATAAAAATTAATAAATTTTATTTATCGATACGATAAAAAACTCTCACTTTCCTCAATTCAAATTTAGCGCTATTTATTCACATTACTGACATGAAGACTATTTACAGTAGTCGCGTGGCTTTATTTTGATGTTAATTTGCAGAGCACTTTGGCATTAAACATTTTTAATTTTACCGGCTATTGCGATAATAAAATCCTTGGTTGGTCTCAAACACTTTATGGAGTGGGTTGTGGGTAAGACATTTAGTTACGATGCGCTAGATGACGATTTTGTTGAAGACGAGTACGAAATGCTCGGACGTAATCAACACGATAAGAACAAGCAAAAGGTTAAAAAGAAGTTGGAAGACTACCTTGAGCAAAAACGCTTGCGTAAAAATCTAGGCGAAGACGATTTAAGCGATTACACCGATTAAATTTCACTAGTATAAATAAAATACCAATTAATATTGAGAGTTTAAATGTGCAGTTATGCGTATGTTTAAGTTTCAATAGTATTGGCAATAAAGAGGCCTTGCGCCTCTTTATTACTTTTTAAAGCGTACTTTTAGCCTGTGCTAATGCTTTTTGAATTGTAAGTTCTAGCTTTTCGGGTTTAATAAAAGGTGCATAACGTTTAATTGGTGTACCATCTGCGGCAATTAAAAATTTAGTAAAATTCCACTTTATTTTACGTGTTAAAAAACCAGGTAAAGCCGATTTCAAGTGACGAAATACAGGATGTGCATGCTCACCGTTTACATCTACTTTGGCCGCCATTAAAAAGCTCACACCAAAATTAATTAAGCACCCTTGCTCTATTTGTGTTGCGTCGCCGGGTTCTTGTTGACTAAATTGATTGCACGGAAATCCCAGAATAACTAAACCTTGGCTGGCATACTTATTGTGCAAAGCTTGCAGTGACTCGTACTGGTAGGTAAATCCACATTTACTTGCGGTATTAACAATAAGCACAACCTTACCTTCAAAATCATTAAAGTTGATAGGTTGACCCTGTAAGCTTGTTGCGCTTAATTGATGAAATTCGTGCATATTGGCGTCTTTTTTATTGTTGTTAGCCGCATTTTAACCTGAGTGCAGTATTTCATAAAGTATAAAGATCGCACTAATTTAAAATTAGAAATAGCCCCATACCGGCAAGCGTAGTGTAATAAATATTATGTGTTTTGTAGGCAACAATAATGGCGACTATTGCTGCGCTTAAATAAGGGTTTTGCCAGTTTAAGTTAATGCCATCTTCATTCAAAAACACGATAGGCACCCAAATTGCTGTAAGCACTGCTGGTGCGCTAAAGCTTAAAAATTGCTGCATTTTAGGGCCTACTTTAAACGGCAAAGCACGGTGTAAAAATAAATAACGCGTAAAAAATGTAATGCACGCCATGAGTAAAATAGTCGTCATCATGGCGTTACTTCCTTTTTAGTGGCTAGTCTTGCTGTGCTGTAACCTGCGGCCATTGCCAGCAGCGCTGAGCAAACAAGCCATAACTCAAATCCTGTGCTTTTTAAAAGCGTTGCGCTAATGCCTGCTACAATTACCGTAACGAGTGAGGCCAAATTTTTAATGCCCGGAATAACCAAAGCTATAAACGTAGCAGCAATGGCAAAGTCGAGCCCTAAATTAGTTAAATCGGGCAGCATTGTGCCTGCTACAATGCCAATTAACGTCCAAATATTCCATGCAATATAAAAGCTAAAACCAGCGCTCAATGCGTATATTAAACGTGTTTTTGTTCTGTACGCTTTTCTATGGTGAGAAAATGCAAATAACTCATCGGTTAATACAAAACTTACTGGTAAGCGCCAACGCATAGGTTGGTCAATTACCTTATGACGCACAGCTAAACCGTATAAAAAGTGCCGAGAGCTAATAATAAATGTTGTGAATAAAATTGTGAGCAATGGTGTGTTGCCCGCTATAAGTTCAATTGCAACAAGCTGTGCAGAGCCTGCAAAGACTAATAACGACATTGCTTGGGTTTCTAGTGCACTAAAGCCATTTTGAATCGCTAAAGAACCACATAAAATGCCCCAAGGAACAACAGCTAAACACAGTGGTAGCATATCTAAAAAGCCTTTTAAAATAGCTTTTTTAACTGGTTGCATGATATTTACTCGCACGGCTTGTAGAATGGCTCATAAGGATACCTTAATATTATGATGTTAAAGTAGTTAACGAATTAGATAATACTGTTTTTTTAAGGATAGGCGCAATGACGACGTTAAAAGTGTGGGATGGGTTTATTAGATGCTTTCATTGGTTTTTGGTTGTAAGTATTGCGGTGCTTTATTTTAGTATTGAAGAGGGCATGATTGAGCTTCATTTTGTTGCTGGGTTCTTTACTTTAGCACTCATCGTAACGCGTTTAATATGGGGCATTATCGGAAGTAAAACTGCGAGATTAAGTGGGTTGCTGCACTCTCCTCGTGCTATTTTAAAGGCACTAAAGACACCAAGCGACTCGCTAGGTCATTCAGCACCTGGCAGTTGTATGGTAATGGTATTTTTTATAATTATAATTACGCAGCTTATTACCGGGTTAATGAGTAGTGATGGCATTTTAACTGACGGCCCGCTTGCTCAATATGTGTCTAGCGATACGATTGATTTTGCAAATTGGCTACATGAGCTGAATTTTGACATTTTACTTTATGCTATTGGTTTACATGTATTAGCTATTATTGTTTATAGAATAAAAGGTAAGCCGCTAGTTAAGGCGATGATCACAGGCTCAAAAGAGTTAAAAGCGGATGACTCTGAGGCTAAAGTAACAAAAGCGTCTTGGCCTGCGTGGCTAATATTTATATCTTTATTGGTGTTGCTGATATTTACGTGGGCAAAAGAACCTTTAACTTATTTATTTAGTTAAAAACACATTAAACCAATCTTAAAGGGTTGGTTTTTATTTTTGGTTGCATTCTTTTGTTTGATTGTTATGCGGGGCCGAATTATAATCGCCGCATTGCTGGCAAACTAATCGAAAGATTAGGGCGCAAAGTTTCCGGTCTAAGGCTTTTTATAAAGCTATGGTAGCGGGACTACTGCATAACGTGTTGTTATGTATCACTTGCCCTCAGTGTATTTTTTGTGTATCCATAGTGTATGGATAAGATTTTGTAACTCTTAAGGTGTTGCCGTGTTTATGCATACGTCGTTGGCCTGTGGAAAGTGGTCAACAATAGGTTGCTTAAATCATCATACCCAATTGTTTATTGGCGATGTGGTGAGTGTAACCTTTTATGACATGCAAGGAGAGCTAGTTAGTTTATCATTTGATTACAAAATCACCTCGCTTGAACAAGGTGAACCTCACGCATGGCCACGTTTAGTTGCCGAGCATATTAACGTGCATGTACCCCTTGTTAGCGCAGGTAAAATGACCGAACAAGGTTTAATTGTAGCCTATAGAAACAATGAAATTTTTGCTTTGCAAAGCAGTGGTATATGTAAAGCGCATGTCGATTTTCATTGTATTGCAAAATGCGATGAGCGTGTTGTTAATAACCTTGATACTTATGATTACGTGTACCCTGAAAATTGTGAAAACTATAATGCGGGTACAAAGGTATTGCAGCCAAAAACAGGGCATGTTTATCAATGTAGGCCTTGGCCATTTAATGAGTTTTGCCGCGCGAGTGACGATAAAAAGTTTATGTTCGAGCCCGGTATTGGACAAAGTTGGGCTATGGCTTGGCAGCAAATATAAGGCTGTTAGTGAATTATCTTCCCAAAGGTATAGCGGTTTTAGTAATGAAGCGTTTACCGTTTTAGCCCATCCAACTATTGGATGGGCTTTTTTATTTTTATGATAAACTGTAAATCACGTTATTTTTTTAATTGGTTTTGTTGTGTCTCGTCCTGACTATTCTTTAAGTTTATTACCTACTTTCCCGATTGCTAAACAGCAAGCCCATACATTAAGTACTCATAATAAAATACGCACTGATAATTACTATTGGATGCGTGATGACGATCGTCAGGATGAGCAAGTACTTGCTCATTTACATGCTGAAAATGCGTATTGCGATGAACAGTTAGCTGCAATGAAGCCACTCCAAAATACACTTTTTGAAGAGTTAAAAGCACGCATTGTAAAAGATGATAACTCGGTACCCGTTAAAGACGGGAAATACTGGTATCACTCAGAAGTTCGTGGTGATGATGAGTACTCTCGCCATTATAGAAGCACGAGCATAAGGGCTGATAATAAAGAGCTTTTACTCGATGTGAATATATTAGCTGAGGGATTTGAGTTTTTTGAGCTAGGAGAAGTCGCACTAAGCCCATGCGAGCAGCTTATGGCTTACTCTGAAGATACTGAAGGTCGTCGTATTTATAATGTTCGCTTTAAAAGCTTAACGACCGGTGAAATGCTACCTGATGTACTTGAAAATACAGAAGGGCAGGTTGTTTGGGCTAACGACAATAAAACTGTTTTTTATGTAAAAAAAGATTTAAAAACGCTACTAGGATACCAAGTATTTAGGCATGAGCTTGGCAGCGAGCAAAGCCAAGACGTAATGGTTTACGAAGAGCAAGACAGCAGCTTTTTTATGGGGCTTGGTAAAAGCCGCGACGAAGGCTTAATTATTATTGATTTAGCATCGACAGAGACCAACGATACATGGGTGCTTGATGCTAATAAGCCCACTGACGAATTTAAAGCATTAATGCCGCGTGAAGATGGCCACGAGTTTGACGTAGATAAGCTAGGTGACACATTTTATATTGTGACTAACTGGCAAGCTAAAAACTTTAGATTAATGACGGCAACAAACGAAACGATTGCTGATAAAACACAATGGTTTGAGCATACAGCTCACAGAGAAAATGTACTACTTGAAGGTGTAGAGTTATTTAATGACTTTTTAGTATTGAGTGAACGCGAGCAAGGGCAAGCTCGATTTGTAGTTGTTAATAGGCTAGGGGATCGTATGGCACTTGAGTTTGCCGATCCTTGTTATTATGCTGCAATAGCAATGAACCCAGAGCCAGACACTCGCACTGCGCGTATTTATTACTCAAGTTTAACAACACCAGGCTCTTTATATGATGTTGATTTAGCAACTGGCGAAAAAACACTACTTAAACAGCAAAAAGTACTCGGTAGTTTTAATGCCGATGACTATCAGTCGGAGCGATTAATGGTAACTGCTCGCGACGGAGTTAAAGTACCTGTATCTGTTGTTTATCGAAAAGACAGCTTTAAAAAAGATGGCACAAATCCGTTATTTCAATACGGCTATGGCGCCTATGGCTATACGATTGATCCTAGTTTTTCTAGTTCGTCACTGAGCTTGCTCGATCGTGGCTTTGTTTATGTTATTGCGCATGTTCGAGGCTCTGAAATGCTAGGTCGCGAATGGTATGAGCAAGGTAAAAAAGAGCATAAACAAAATAGCTTTAGTGACTTTATTGATGTGACAAAAGCGCTTGTTGATCAAGGTTATTGTGATAGCAATAAGGTGTTTGCCTCAGGCGGCAGTGCCGGTGGCCTATTAATGGGGGCGGTTGTAAACCAGGCACCAGAGTTATATTGCGGTGTTGGCTGTCATGTACCATTTTTAGACGTATTAACCACAATGCTTGATGAAAGTATTCCACTCACAACAAATGAATACGATGAATGGGGTAATCCAAATGAGCCTCAATTTTATGATGTAATTGAAGCTTACTCACCTTATGACAATATTAGCGCACAAAACTACCCGAACATACTCGTTACTACCGGTCTTCATGACTCACAAGTACAGTATTGGGAGCCTATGAAGTGGGTTGCAAAAATGCGTGAACTTAAAACAGACAGTAATATTTTAGTATTTAAAACCGATATGGATGCAGGTCATGGCGGTGCATCAGGTCGTTTTAAAAGCTTAGAAGAAAAAGCCCTCGAAATGGCCTTTTTTATTGCGCTGTTAAATTAACTGCAAAATCGGAAAATTGTATTACTCTATATATAGAAGTTGATATATATAAGGTAATTTATGTTTGGAGCACATGGCGAATTTCAGATTTGTTCACAGCCCCCTCATATGTATTTAAAATTGAAGGGGAGCTTTAACAATGAAGGTATAACATCATTAACTAATGGTGTTATTCAAGAATTGAGCACTCACCCTGAAAATACGATTAAGTTTGTGATTGTTAACTTAAAAGAGTTTGAACTGTTAACTTTAGATAGTCTTGATTCGTTAGAGGCCTATTTTGCGGGTGTAAAAGAACGTGGCTATCAACGAGTTGACTATATAAACATTAATATCATAGCTAAAAACATGTTTGAAAAAGTATGGAAAAATAGCGATGTAGAAGTTAATTTTTATAAAGATACTGAAAGCTATTTATTAGTGCATCCAAGTGATAGTTATATAAAACAGAACTGGTAATTAATATGAGTATTATAAACCGCTACTGAAGAGGGCTTATAATACTCTCTAAACACCCTTTATAGCGCCTTGAAAGGTTTAAGCACATATCGTTTTTAAGTCTGACTTTATAATCGCCACTGTCAGTAGGCATCAGTTCGCAGATAGCTTGTTTTCTTACCAGCGTTGAGCGATGAATACGAATAAACCCTTCTGGCTCTAGCTGCTGTTCAATATTTTTCATGGTTTCGCGGTGTAATACCGGTGTACTACCTTGGGTAAAATGCAGCTCTACATAATTGCCCGCACCATTAATCCAAATAATATCTTTTATATCAATTAGCCTTACCTTACCTACATCTTTAACTACGATATGTGATGATGGTTTTTCGGTTTGTGTGCTTTGTTGATATTGACGTTCGGCCGCGCTTGCAATCGGGCAAAGGTGAATCAGTTTATCAAAGCATTTATCGATACGTGGTGCAGTTGAATCTACTATTAAAAAATCAACAGCGCCAACTTCAAAAGCAAAACTCGCAAAATGACCCGACTGGGCAATAATGACTAACTTAAGCTTTTTAGCTAGCTCTGTTAAATGCACTATTTGCATAGGGTCTGCCAGATTAGTTAGTTCGTAAAACAGTACGTTGTATTGATCTGTATCTATCTGATCTAATCTGTTTGCCTGAATAAAAGATTGAGATTCAAAGTGTCGGTGCTCTTGCACGCGCTTTGTTAAAAATGTTGCAAACTTAGTGTTACTAACAAAAGTTAATGCATGAAAAGAAGCGACCATTATTTTATATCTCTTGCTGTATATAATAATAAAGACCGTGCTTAGCGGAAAAACTGTTATGAAAAGTACAATATATTTATAAAATAATTGTGACGTACTGATTCATCCCATCAAACTAGCTATTCATACCAAAGATTACGCCTAATAAATAACGTACGTAGAGTGTTTATATAAATCCCCTTACTGTAATCCGCGAAGTAACTATTTAGTTACAAAAATAACAATTCAGGGGAATTATATGACATTAACTAACAAAGGTAGCGCGCGATTATTTAAAAAATCGTCGTTAACAGTTGCGCTAAGCAGCGCGATACTTGCAAGCATTTCATTTCAAGGTGTGGCTGCAGAAGATGACGAAATTACTAAAATAGAACGTGTACAAGTTACAGGCTCTCGCATTCGTTCAGCTGAGGCGATGTCATCAGCGCCTATTCAAGTTGTAGATAGCACAGCAATCGACGCATCTGGTTCATTAAATATTCAAGATTTACTACTAGATAATCCAGCATTTGGTTCACCGGCAATCAGTCGTACTAACTCAAACTTTAGTACAGCTAGTGCAGGTGTTGCGACTGTAGATTTACGTAATTTAGGTTCTAACCGTACATTGGTATTAGTTAACGGTCGTCGTTATGTATCAGGTGTACCAGGTAGCTCTGCTGTCGATTTAAACACTATTCCGAGCCAATTTATTGAACGTGTTGAAATTATGACAGGTGGTGCTTCATCTGTTTATGGCTCTGACGCTGTTGCTGGTGTAGTTAACTTTGTTTTAAAAGATGACTTTGAAGGCGTTGAGTTTGATGGTCAGTACGGTGAATCGAGTGAAGGTGATGATGAGTCACGCCAATTTAACTTTACCTCAGGCTTATCAAGCTCAGATGGTAAAGGACACGCAATGTTTCACCTTGGTTACTCTGATCAAGGCGCTGTTTTCTCACGTGACCGTGATCGCTCAGCGGTAGACCAATTTTCAGGTATTTTCTTCGAAGATGATCCAGTAGCAAATCCAGGTTCTGTATTTGATGCAGTAAGCCCGTTTTTATCTTCATTTCCACCACAAGGTCGTTTTAGCGCTGGGGATGAAACATTTACATTTAATGATGCAAACAACCTACAAAACTCATTTAGTACTAATGGCGGCGATGGCGTAGCTGCAAATGGTTTTAACCGAAGCGGTGTACGTACAATAGCAATACCTACAGAGCGTTACTTATTCGCCTCAAATGGTAGCTACGAGTTAAGCGACAAGCATAGCTTTTTTTATGAAGGCACTTACGCTGCAACAACAACCGTTTCTGAATTAGAGCCATTTCCTTTTGCCTCTGACGACATTTATGCAAATGGCCAGGTACCAATTGAATTTAATGTAAATGGTGAGCTTTTACGTAACGCGTTTGTTCCAGACGATATATATAACGCAGCAACCGATACCGACGGTGATGGCGCACGAGATATCTTCTTTGCAAAACGTTTAAGTGATATCGGTAATCGTGGAGCACGAGCAGAGCGTGATACATTCCGTTTAGCACTTGGTTTTCAAGGTGAAATAGCCGATGGTTGGTTTTACGATACTTACTATGTATACGGTAAAACAAAAGAGCAACAAGTTTCAGGCGGTCTAGTTAATGTACAAAGCTTCCGTCAAGGTTTAGAAGCTGTGATCGATAGCCAAGATTTAGATGGTGATGGTATTACTGATGAGGCTATCTGTATCGATGCGACAGCACGTGGCTTTAATTGTGCACCAGTAGACATTTATGGTTTTAATTCGTTATCGCAAGGTGCTATTGATTTTGTAAGTGCACCTAGTTCGCTTTCAACGTCGGTTGAGCAAGAAATCATTGGTGGTAATATTTCAGGTGATTTATTTGATTTACCAGCAGGTACGGTAGGTATTGCAGCTGGTTTTGAATACCGCGAAGAATTTTCACGCAGTGAATTTGATGCACTACAGCAAGCAGGTCTTAATGCGGGTAATGCAATCCCAGCAACAGAAGGCTCGTTTGATGTAACTGAGTATTATGTAGAAGCAAATATCCCAGTGCTTGATTCTGTAACGATGAATGCAGCAGTTCGTTTATCTGATTATTCAACTGTAGGTAGCACTGAAAGTTGGAATGTGGGTGTTGATTGGGAAGTAATGGATAGCTTACGTTTACGTGCTACTCGTGCTCGTTCAACACGGGCTCCAAATATCGATGAACTATTTTCTCCGCCTTCACAAACTTTCCCAAGTGGCTTAAACGATCCATGTTTAGGTGTTACTAATAGTGGCGGTGGTGCTGCTGGTGATGCTTGTCGAACAGATGGTGGTGTTACAACTAATATCGCTTCAAATGGTGAGTTCACGCTTAACCAGTCTGACTTACAAGGCATTAGTGGCTTTAACCGTGGTAACCAAGATTTAAAAGAAGAAGTTGGTGACTCTGTAACAGTAGGTTTAGTATTTACACCAGAAAACCTAATATCAGGACTAGATATTACGCTTGATTACTTTGATATCGAAATTACAGATGCAATCGTATCAACACCTCGTCAGTTTATTCTTGACCAATGCTATGGCGGCGGCGATACAAGCTTTTGTGACTTTGTAACTCGTCGTAGTGCGCCATCAGGTAATAATAGTGCTGGTTCACTAGAATTTATCGACAGTGGTGTATCTAACAGTGGTGGTTTAGGTACAGAAGGTGTTGATTTAACACTAACGTACTCTGCTGATATTGGTCCTGGTGCGTTTAGAACTCGCCTTGCTTATACTTACCTAATCGATGGTTATAGCATCCCACTTCCAGGCGCTGATAAAGATGAGTTTGCTGGAGAAATTGGTGCATCAGAGCATAAAGCTAACTGGAACTTTGGTTATAAACTTAACGACTTTGATTTTAACTGGAGCTTAACTTACATTGGCGCTGCAGACTTTGATGATCAATTCTTAAGTGGTTTTGGTATTGCTCCAGGTGGAGTAGGGATTGGTTCAGTAACGTATCATGATGTTCAAGCAAGTTACCATATCAGCGATTCAACAGAGCTTTACGCTGGTGCAAGTAACTTATTTGATAAAGAGCCACCACGCATTTTATCGGGTGTGAGCGGTTCAAGTACTGGTACTGAAACTGATGCTGGTACGTACGACCCAATTGGTCAATCATTCTACATAGGTTTTAGAAGTAAATTCTAACCAACAATAACGACACTAATATAGTTACTTAATTAGTTACGTTCACAAAGCCTCAGTATCGCTGGGGCTTTTTTATTGGAAAAAATAATAAGAGCAGTAATGCTTATACATTGTTTATCCCAATATATAAGCATTGTGCCCACTTAAACCAAAAACAACGCCACTGGTAACAGGGGCGTTGTTTAGTATTGGGGGGAGACTAATATAGTAACCGAATCGCTTGATTATTTAACGATTTATCCCTATTTGTGGCCCTCTTCATTGAGGGCTTTTTTTTGCTGGTTTAGTCTAAGTAAGCCTTTAGCATCCAAACCAATTTTTCTTGCTCTGAGATGTAATCGCTCATTAGTGAGGCTGTACCTTCATCGTCTGCATCACCAGCTTGGCTTAAAATATCACGCTGCATGTGAATTAATGTGCTGTAACCAGCAAGTAGGTTTTCTACGGCTGTAACGCCATCACTAATACCTTTAGCTTCTTTGATTTTACTTACTTCAAGGTAATCAGAAAATGCATGTAGAGGTGCGCCATCTAACGTTAAAATACGTTCTGCAACTTCATCTACTTTTAGAAGTAGTAAGTTATAAATCTCTTCAAACTTAACGTGTAGTTCAAAAAAGTTACGGCCTTTAATATTCCAGTGAAAGCCACGCGCGTTCATGTATTGAATCTGGTAGCTACTCAATAATGTATTGAGTGACTTTATGATGTCTTCGCTTTTTGCGCTGTTTAGACCAATTGCGTTTACATGTGACATAACTTGCTCCTGAATAACCGTTTGTTTGTGAACTTGTGATAAGTATTACTAATTTCGATAAATTAGTAAAATCGTTTAAATGTATCTAGTTAATAGTTTTAACCTATTAGCTGTTTTTGATACCTATATTCACTTTAGACTATTAATAGAAGTGGGTCTGATTAATAAAAATACTACCCCTCAAAAGTAAATAAACCTCAAAAGTATATAAATCATGATCTAAAACAAACTTTATTCAAGGTAATAACTTAGCTATTTTTTTATTGATGCAGGTCAAAAATCATCCACCCTAACGGCGCATAATAATGTTGTCGAAATAATTAGGAGAGATAACATGCATGCAAAAACAGCGAAACAAAATAAAGCAGAGTTAATAGTGGTAGGAATTGCAGTCATCGCATTTGTACTTGGGTTAGTAGCGCACTTAGCGGGTGCAAGCTTTGCGAACTCAGATTTTTTTGGCTACATTGCGGCGCCGATTCCTCTTATATTGGCAGTGGTATTTTTAATTAGTTATAAAATAGCAGCCAATGCTGAGGATTAATCTTTCTCGTTTAAGCACTTTAAAATGTAATCGAGTACTTGGCGCGAGTAAATCATACTGGTATGGCTTAAATGAAACACTTTATGTTCGGCCATACCTTTAAGTTTGGTTTCATCTAGTAATACAGTGCCATCTGACTGGCTACCTTTAACTATTAAGGGCATAAGCCCAATAGGTAAATCGCCCGCAATACTGTAAAGCTTAGCTTTAAAAGGCCAATTACCATTTTTAGTGAGTAAAAATTCAACACTATTTTTTAAAAATGATTCAAACCCTTTTTGCTTCATTTTTTGCGCTATATGGCTGCCTTTATGTGGAGTACCCAGTGTAATTACCTTCGTAACATTCTGGCTAGCAGGGGAGTTTGCCTCTAGGTAAGCACGTGCAATAAGCCCTCCCATTGAGTGGCATACAAGCGCTGCAGGTTCGTTAGAAATACACTCATCAATTTGTGCAAATATGGTGTCGCGGTGAGGGTCGAGCGTATTATAGGTAATGTTTAATACCGTCATACCCGATTCTTCAAGTCGTGAACAAAGTGGGCGCATAACAAAGCCAGACATATACAAGCCATGTAAAACAATAACGTGTTTAACTTTCATATGCTCCCTAATACCAATTTTATTAAAAACATGATCATTCTAGCGTATTAAATAACCCGCTACCTGCGTTAAAAATTATTTATATAGAACAACTATATGTCATAATTTCGCCTTGTTATCGACTTATTTCCTTGTCGCTATAATAGATAACTAATTTAATGCAATTGGTATAACCTATCTTAGTTACATCAATTGCTGTGGTTTTATTTCAATATTGGTTGTATCGGTATTTACCCATACTTCACCATCTTGAATGGTAATGGCGAGCTTAATTCCACGATCAACCAAAGCAGCAAGTGCTTGTGTTGCTGCATAATCAAGGCTAAAAATACTTAGATTTTTAAATTCATACAATTTAGGTTGGTGTTTTTGCCACCAAATTGCTTGATTGTTTTCACCGTAAGTATATAGCACCACTTTTTTAGATTTATTACAGGCTTTTTTAAGGCGTTTTTCATCTGGTAAGCCAAGCTCAACCCACAGCTCTATCTCTTCACTATAGCTTACATGCCAAAGTTCAGGCTCATCATCAGCGCTTAATCCTTTAGTAAATTCTAAACCATCACAGCTATTTAGCGCAAAAGCGAGTAAGCGAATCATCAACCGTTGATCTGTTTCTGAAGGGTGTTGAGCCAAGGTTAAATTAAAATCTTGATAAACGTGGCGGTCCATATCGCTAAGCGATAACTGCACTTTCATAATGGTGGATTTAAGAGCCATAACAACTAATCTGAAAAAATTTGCGTCAGTATAGCGCAATTAAATGAATTGCCAGTTAAAATAGCGGTTAATTATACGTTAGGAGTTAAAAATGGCTATCCAGTGGTTCCCTGGGCATATGAATAAAGCCCGCAATGAAATTAAAGAAATAATGCCACAAATGGATGTGATCATTGAAGTGCTTGATGCGCGCATTCCTTATAGTAGCGAAAACCCGATGGTGGCAACCTTGCGTGAAGGTAAGCCGGTCATCAAAATTTTGAACAAAGCTGATTTAGCTGATCCTAAAATGACTCAAATCTGGAAAGATTATTTTGAGCAAGAAAACGGTGTTAAAGCGATTTCTTTTGGTCACGATAAAGCAGCTGAAGTAAGTCGTATAAATGAGCTTTGTAAAAAGTTAGTGCCGCATAAAGTGGGTGCCGATAAGCAGATTAAAGCCATGATAATGGGTATTCCTAACGTGGGTAAATCTACGTTAATTAATGTACTGGCTGGACGTATAGTTGCAAAAACAGGTAATGAACCTGCGGTAACCAAAGCACAACAACGCATTAAGCTTGAAGACGGTATTATGCTTTACGATACGCCAGGTATGCTTTGGCCAAAAGTAGAGAATGAAAACTCAGGTTATCGCTTAGGCGCTACCGGTGCCATTCGTGATACGGCGCTTGAGTATGAAGAAGTAGCAAGTTATACAGCTGAGTACTTATTGCGTGCATACCCTGAGCTTTTAAAAGCGCGTTATAAAATAGACGAATTACCAGAAAGTGATTGGGAATTTGTTGAAATGGCAGGTAAAAAACGCGGCTGTATTCGTGGTGGTAATCAAATAGACACATATAAAATGTCTGAAATACTAATCAACGAATTACGCGACGGTATTATTGGCCGTATTACGATGGAAACTCCGCAAATGCGTGAGGAAGAAGAAGTAATGGTTGCTGGTTTACGCGCCGCTGCAGAAGCTAAAAAAGCAGCTAAAGAAGAAGAAAAGCTTCAACGCCGAGCGCGAGCTCGTAAAAACCGTCGTTAATATTTAACCAGAGTTCAGGTTATTTAATTAAAGAGATTTAGTTTTACTAAATTACAGACATAAAAAAAGCCCGTAAGGGCCTTTTTAGTTTCATATCTACCGTCACCGATATGAGCAATGTAGCAAGTAAAATAGTAGGGCGGTTACTCATCATCAACATCAAGGGGCGTTGCGGTTCATAACAAGTAACCATAGCTGTTTACGTGCGCCACACGTTGTTTCAGGGTCGAGAAACAAATCAATTCATTCCTTAACAAGTGGTATGCAATCCGTCTTGTTGATATTGATTATCAGTTAGATCTAACTATCTGTCAACATCTAAATGCAAATAATTCTTATTATTGTGGCGCTTGTTTTTTATTCATATATAAATCGGCTAGTTAGCACTGCCATTTCATAAAAATGCTTATCTTGGTTAAACAATTAAGAATAGATGTTTAATGCTTATTGAATAATTTGATATGAATTTTTACTATAAAAGTATTAATCTTTCAAAGTTAAAATAAATTCAAGCTAGGAATGATTTTATCGCCTTCCAAGACAGCGACTGCTTTGATATCAAATAAAATAGTCTCTTATAAAATCTTAACCCCCAAAGATCAACAGCCTTTAATTAGTGGCTAAAAATATTCGTACTTAATTGGATATTTTAAGCCACTAACGCACTTTATTTGCTGTTATACGTAAATTAATCTGCTCCACTAGTACTTTATCCTGCTTGTTTAGACGCCCTACAATGAGCAAGAAATCACTACCGTCAGTTTTTATTACTTTAATGCTTGTGTTATCAAGTTTGGTTTTACCGTAGGTGGTTTCTATTTTTTCTATGTCTTTAAAGTGACTAAGATCCGATTCAAGCCTGCCGTCATCGTTTTTGTAGTAACTAAAAATATAGTTCTCGGTTATTCCGTTACCGTCTTCTCGGTAATCAAATACTGCATCGCTATAAAAATAAAGTATTTCTTCGTTTTCAGGTGTTAGGCGATTACGTTTTAAAAAGTGTACTTGGTAAGACCATAAACTATCGCCTTTTATAATTGCGGCATTGGGTAAAATATTTACTTCTTGAAGTACGCCTAAAAATAATAGAGGTGCAAACGCAAGCGAGATTAAATACTGTCTAATTCGCCAGTACGAGTTGTAATGTAGGGCTTCTTTACTTGTATCGGTTTGTTCAATGTAACTAACTAGAGGCAACCATAAAAATGGCATTATACAAATCACTATGGTTGCGTATTCGTCCATACGATAAGCAAAGACGCTGGCGAGTACCATTAGCCAGAGTGTTAAGGCAGTCCAGTTAGGCATTACTCTATTTTTGTTTAACTGTTGTTGGCTGTGCTCTGCAAGTGCGAGATACAAAGGGTAATACCATAAAAATGCAAATATACCTCGAGCAATAGGCATAATACTTGAGTTATCGCGCTCTTTAATGGCTTTAAAGTTACGATAACTCCAATAATTAACAAATATGCCTAAACTTAAAATACTGTAAATAATAAACTTACTTACAGATACTGCATAAAATGGACTATCTTCAAATTTCACTTTTTTTGCTGACTCTAATCGCCAATCGGCAAAAAAGAATATGAGTACTAAAATATAGCCAGCCAACACATATTTAAGCCAACTATAACCAAAGCTATCTAGCACATCAGCTGCTGTTTGAGGTGTTTCGGTCGTTTCCGCGTATTTTAGAATAGGGTAATGGGTTGCTGATATTAACTTTTTACGCTGTGCTAAATAATCATCTATTTGAGCGACTTTAATATGATCTTGTTTTGCGTAATAGTCATAACTCAGTGTTAAAACGTTATCATTAAATTCAGTAGTTGTTTTTAGATTGAAGTAGTCGTTATCAATTTCTTGTTGATCGCTATCAAATCCCCAACCTTTTTCTGCAAAATGTAGTTTTATTGTGGTGTTAATTATATTGGGGTAGCCAAAGTAGAGTGGGTCGGTGCGATTTACCTGCTTTGGTTCGTAAACGCTATTTTGTATTTCATTCGCGTAAAAACTAGCTTCGTAGCCTTCGTCTGTTTTTTCCCAAAATTCACTAATTAAATACGATTCTTTGGTTATTAGTTTACCCGTTTGTTCTTGTTCACTAATAGTCATTGCTTCATTGATTGATAGACCCTTTAAAAAGCCTTGGTAATACTCGAAATAAGATTTAGCAACGCTATTTAGACCACTGCTGGCTATACTGCTTCTTCGGTTAATAGCTTCAAATTCAGCATAAGTGTACTGGGTTTCAAAACGTGATGGCTCAGATACTTTTTCAGCAATAAAAAAGTTATCTTCTACAGATACATTTGTATGTACAGGCTTTTGCGCCATTGAAGTTAAAGTGGTTTCACCTTTATCAATAATTAGGGCATAGCCATAATCAGGCTGTGCTAAATATTCGAGAGTACCTCGTTGGTAGCTAACCGTAGGATCGAGCCAGTAGCGTTTTCCGTTTTGTTTAAGTGTAACAATTACGTGATTAAATACACTTGCAGAAGGTGGAAGTTCTTTTAAACGTTTGGTTTCCTCTGTATCAACTAGCGCAGGGAAGGCCTCTATATCCATCGCTTTTAATAACGAGATAAGCAGTACTGTTTTATCTTTACAATCGCCATATCGTAGCGAAAGCGTTTCTGAAGCTGACGTTGGTTGATGCGAGTTAGTGCCCATTTCAAGCCCTAAATATCGAACTTCGTCTTGGCTAAAGCGCAGTGCTGCGGCAATTTTGTCTGATGTTTTTGTGTGTTTTGCTTTTATTTCTTCAGCTACATCCAAAATGCTGTTTGGGGTTTCTATGGCTGATTGATAAAGTGGATATGCCCAGTTAACTACCTGACCCCAATCGTCAAACTCAGAAAAGTAAACTTGTGTATATGGGTCGTACCACGTTGGGGTTTGAGAATTTTGCTCGAGTAAGGGTTCTTCAAAAAGAGTTATAGAATAATCTTTGCCATATTTGTTAAGCGTTTCTTGAATATCTGCTGTGCCGTTTATTGTATTAATATGTAAAGGCGTTTGTTTACCCCAAAGTACACGCATATTTTGTTGCACTACGGGTACCGACCAGTTTAGCGTGCGTCTTGTACTAAATTTATTAGCATATATAGGGTTGCTACCTGCCACTGTGTAGCTGTAATCAAGTATGTCGCCACTGCGCATATCATCAATAATAATGTTGAGTGATAAGCTACCATTATAAATACGATCAGCTAACTCAGATTCACCTTGTATAACCGTCATTCTCGCGCTGCCAAGCTTATCAATACGCTCATTATTTCTAATAATCGTTAAGCTGTTTAGTGTTAGCGACTCATAACTTGGATCAAAATCAAGATTAAGCTGGCTTATATAATCAACACCACTTTGATTTAAAGCTTTCATAACCAAACGCGTATAGCGTTGCTGTTTTTGTCTGCTCGGTATATAGGATTGGTTATCGAGTAACAAATAAAGTGTGCCGTCACGTACTTTGGTTATGTCGGAATGCTTGGGTTGCTCAATAATATGTGTATTAACCCAATTAGCTGGTTTATCTATTTTATATTGCTGCGCAAAAATACTATGAGAGGAAATTAATAAGGTAAGTGCAATTAGCCAAGAGCTGAGTCGAAGGAAGTTCCATTTCATTGTAGGGTCTTATAGTTGTTTTTATAAATACTATTGAAGGAATAATGTACCAAATTCAGGCTTTTTTGACAATGAGATGTTAATTGAATCCATCCACATATTTATATCTATAATTATGATAATGAATAAGTTCAGCTCAATTTAGCTTAGTATTTATATGGATAGGTTATAAATACAATGAAAGCATAAAGGTATTTAATTATCTCTAAAAATGGCTTTGCTGTTTGTCTTATTGCTCGGCACACATTTTACTTTGCAAAATACACTATGCTTTTATAAAGCACGCAACCACTGCATTTACCGCTCAGCAAATGGGCGATTTGGTTGGTGTTAGTCGCTCTACAGCACGCCGTTACTTGGAGTATTTGCTTGAATCAGTAAGTTAACAGCGGATCAAAGTTATGGCAGTATTGGCCGCCCTGAACGTTGCTATAAAATAGCGAAGTAACTTTGTGTACCTGATGCTAAAATATTAAATTTCATTTATTTCAGTGTCTTACGTTTTTTTTGTTATGTTTGATATTTAATAGATACTGACGATAAAAAAAATATGTTGAATTGATTGCATTTTAAGCGGCTTGTATGGTGATGTTCGCTTTAAGTGATGTTATACTCCTGCGGAATAATTTATCGACTTTATTAAGAGCAAAATTAATGGCAGATTTATCGAAGTACAGAAACATTGGTATTTTCGCGCACGTTGATGCGGGTAAGACCACGACTACTGAGCGTATCCTAAAGCTTACTGGTCAAATCCATAAAACTGGTGAGGTTCATGATGGTGAATCTACTACTGACTTCATGGAACAAGAAGCTGAGCGCGGTATTACTATTCAGTCTGCGGCTGTAAGCTGTTTCTGGAAAGATCACCGCTTTAACGTTATCGATACTCCTGGACACGTTGACTTCACAGTTGAAGTTTACCGTTCACTTAAAGTACTAGATGGCGGCATCGGTGTGTTCTGTGGTTCTGGTGGTGTTGAACCACAATCAGAAACTAACTGGCGTTATGCTAATGATTCAGAAGTTGCACGTATTATCTTCGTAAATAAATTAGACCGTATGGGTGCTGATTTTTACCGTGTAACTGAGCAAGTACGTAAAGTACTTGGCGCAACTCCACTAATCATGACTTTACCAATTGGTATTGAAGATGAGTTTGTTGGTGTTGTAGATGTTTTAACTAAAAAAGCATACGTTTGGGATGACACTGGTCTTCCTGAAAACTACGAAATCACAGACATTCCTGCAGACATGGTAGATAAAACTGACGAGTATTATGAAATGCTTGTTGAAACTGCCCTTGAGCAAGACGATGCACTACTTGAAGCTTACATGGAAGGTGAAGCACCTTCTTTAGAAGACATCAAACGTTGTATCCGTAAAGGTACTCGTGACCTTGCTTTCTTCCCAACATACTGTGGTTCTGCGTTTAAGAACAAAGGTATGCAGCTTATTCTTGACGCTGTTGTTGATTACTTACCATGTCCTACAGAAGTTGATCCTCAACCTCTTATGGATGAAGAAGGTAACGAAAATGGCGAGTTCGCAGTAGTATCTACTGACGAACCTTTCAAAGCGTTAGCATTCAAAATAATGGATGACCGTTTTGGTGCATTAACATTCGTACGTATTTACTCAGGTAAACTAAACAAGGGTGACACTATCCTTAACTCGTTTACTGGTAAAACTGAGCGTGTTGGCCGTATGGTTGAGATGCAAGCAGATGATCGTAACGAATTAACTAGCGCACAAGCTGGTGACATCATTGCTATCGTAGGTATGAAAAACGTGCAAACTGGTCACACTCTATGTGATCCTAAGCACCCAGTAACACTTGAGCCAATGGTATTCCCAACTCCAGTAATCTCGATTGCTGTACAGCCTAAAGATAAAGGCGGTAATGAGAAAATGGGTGTTGCTATCGGTAAAATGGTTGCAGAAGATCCATCTTTCCAAGTTGAAACTGATGAAGATTCAGGCGAGACTATCCTTAAAGGTATGGGTGAGCTTCACTTAGATATCAAAGTAGATATCCTTAAGCGTACTTACGGCGTAGACCTTATTGTTGGTCAACCACAAGTTGCTTACCGTGAAACTATCACTAAAGAAATTGAAGATAGCTACACGCATAAGAAACAATCTGGTGGTTCTGGTCAGTTCGGTAAAATTGACTACCGCATCAAGCCAGGCGAAGTTGCTTCAGGCTTCACGTTTAAATCATCAGTAGTTGGTGGTAACGTACCTAAAGAATTCTGGCCTGCAGTTGAGAAAGGCTTCAAGTCAATGATGGGTACTGGTGTTCTAGCTGGCTTCCCTGTACTTGACGTTGAAATTGAACTTTTCGACGGTGGTTTCCATGCCGTGGATTCATCTGCAATCGCGTTCGAAATCGCTGCTAAAGGCGCTTTCCGTCAATCGATCCCTAAAGCGGGCGCACAACTTCTTGAGCCAATCATGAATGTTGACGTGTTCACTCCAGAAGATCACGTTGGTGACGTAATCGGTGACCTTAACCGTCGTCGTGGTATGATGAAAGACCAAGAAGCTGGTTTAACAGGCAGCCGTATTAAAGCTGACGTACCGTTATCAGAAATGTTCGGTTACATCGGTACACTACGTACAATGACATCTGGTCGTGGTCAGTTCTCTATGGAGTTCTCACACTACGCTGCATGTCCGCAAAACGTTGCTGATACAGTAATCGCTGCAGAAAAAGAGAAAAAAGCTGCTAAGTAATTAGCTCTTTAACTCTTTAAAAAAAACCCGCACATGTTGCGGGTTTTTTATTGCCTATAATTTGATTTTATTTTTTTAGTTGTTTATAACTACTTTTTATTATTAATTAGTCCTATGTTACTAATTAATAAAAAGGTACTAGAAAGCAATTTATTTACCTCAATTACTTAATTGGTTGGTTTATAAGAAGTTAATTGTAAAGTAAATGTAACTGTATGAATTTTAAGAACTTCTATTGATGCATCTATATACGTAATGTAGAATACTAGCACTTTTAGACTAGAGCTCTAAAGTCAGATAAGGAAGTCTCCGCAGCAGAGACGTTTGCTATTAATTCTATATAAGACGTAACAATCATGAAATCTATTAAATTAGCACCAAACTGGTGGCTACAATTTACAAAATGCGTTTTAGCATTCAGCTTAATATTTTTAATTCATATTATATTTTCTGTGAACCTAAAAATTGTTTTTCTCACTGTAATGCCAGCTCTACTGATTATTACTACTTTTAATATTCTTCATCTTCGTTTTTTACATTGTTATAAAGCAGGCATTTGTTATACGCGTTTATGCACAAAGCGTTATATCAATAGCGAGGAAATTAGTTGCGTATCATTTAGTTCGTTTTTTCTTTTCACCATTTTTAAGGTGGAGTTAGATAATGGTAAAACGTTCCATTTTTATAACTGGCAACTTGATGATGAAACGCAATCAGCTATTTCTAAAATGTACTGTAATAAGTTAGCTAACAAAATTGAAAATATTAGCGATAAATGCAATGCTTGATCTTTAATTTAGATAGCAAAAAGGAGCGATTAATCGCTCCTTTTTTGTTTTTGTATTTTATAACGCGCTAATTAAACTTTTTTATAGCCTTAGCTTTTAGCGCTTTCATCTTTAGCCTGCGTGGCTTCTTAAAAGACTGGATAGGCATTGTTACCAACTGCTCTTGTGGTAGTGCCGGTATTGTTTGTGGATAAGCACCTTCCTTTGGTACCGAAATTTCTTTTAGATGTATTTTAAGTGCTTCTAGAGTTGAGTCGTTATCAACTTCACTAGGGCAAATAAATATACCTAACTTTCTTAGTTGTACACCGAGTTTAATGCTACTGGTATAGCGGATAATCGGAGCGCCTAATACTAAGCCCAGCAATATAGGTGATAACCACCAAAAGAATACTGGTGTGAAGTAGTAAGCCGTACAACCCCATGCAATAGCCACAATAGTTGAGAATAACGTATAACCAAACGCCTCTTTCCACGGAACCATACGACCTTCGCGCGGTTGTGCATCCCACTTCACTTTTTTACCTAAAAACACACAAAGTACAAAGTAAGCATGAAATACCATCATTAATGGGGCAACAATAATAGCAAATACGGTTTCAATGATTGAACCTAGTATGAGCTTAATTGAACCACCAAAGCGTTTGTTTCTATGTATTAAGGTGACTATTATGCCCATTAGTTTAGGCATTAATAAAATAACAATAGTTAAATACAAGAGTGAATCAATCAGATCGGTTTTAGCTATTTGCCATGTAGGGAATAATTGATAAACACGGTTAAAGTACACATCACTATTTAATGCGCGCGTTACTGCATCAATAGTGCTTAGCGCTAGCATTGAGAGCCAAATTAGTGATGAAATATAGGCTGTGGCACCGAGTAAAAAGTGTAGCTTACTCATTAATTTTAATTTGGATGACGATAGTAAACCTAAGTGCTGAATATTACCTTGCACCCAGCGTCTATCGCGTACAGCGTAGTCTAGAATGTTACTTGGTACTTCTTCATAGCTACCTTCAATATCTGATAGCAACAATACATCCCAACCAGCACTGTGAAGTAGTGAAGCTTCTACAAAGTCATGACTTAAAATTTCGCCGCCAAAAGGTGCATTACCTTTTAGTGTTGGCAAGCCACAGCACGTTATAAATGCTTCAACTCTAATGATTGCATTATGACCCCAGTAGTTGGCTTTATCAGTTTGCCAAAAAGCTGAGCCAGTAGCGAGCATTGGGCTATATAGCACTGACGCAAACTGTAAAAAGCGGCCAAAAAAGGTATCTTGACGAACAGGGATCGGAATAGTTTGGATCAGGCCTGCTTGTGGGTTGTTGAGCATACTTGTAGTAAGCTCTAGCATACATTTCCCGGTCATTACGCTATCTGCATCAAGCACAATCATATGGTCGTACTGGCTGCCCCAGCGCTCACAAAAGTCGGTTAGGTTACCTACTTTACGGTGTTTGTTATCTTCGCGACGACGATAAAAAACGTTTTTAGCCGTATCACCTAAACGTTCACACAATGCATGCCATGCACTTAGCTCGTTTTTAGCTATTTCTGGGTCTTGCGTGTCGCTTAATAAGTAAAAATCAAAGTTTGCAAGTTGACCTGTTTCTTTTAACGATTGCAGACTAACTTCAAAGCCCGCGATAACACGGTGGGTGTCTTCGTTGTAAATAGGCATTACAACGGCGGTTTTTTGGGCGTTAATTGCCTCACTATTGAACTCAATTGGTTTAATACGCTTTAGCGTAAGTGGGTCAATTCGTAATAGCTGTAATACAAAGCCGATTGTTCCACTACAAAATGCCGTTACAATCCAGGCAAAAGTGATTGAGAATAATACTAAAAGAGCATACTCAAGTAATGTCATACCGTTTGAGCTTAAAATCTCAAACATAATAGATATGCCGTAGCCAGATGTGCCAAGCGCTGCAATAGCAAATAGCCAAACTCTTAATGTTTTGAATGGCATTGGAGTGCCCTTACCTTTATTACTTGATGTCATTTGGGTACCAAACATAACTCCATACCTCGCTAATTTCTTTATCACGTAGTTTTAACGATAAACGCATATCAACGGGTTGATCGTCCTGTGGTGCAATTTTAAAGGCTACACGCCATCCTCGTGAATCAGGCAGTTTTTGTACATTCACGTCGGTTACTTCGCCTGTTGTAAGTTGAATGTCGGCATCTAGCTTTAACTGTTCAGAGAGTTGATTTATTTCTGACCCAGTAAAATCAACAGTAAATTGGCGATGGCTTTTTGGTGGAGGGTTGTCCTCACCAGGTAAAGCAGCACTACCGATTCTTGTGCGCAGTACTCTCGCTTTTTCGTGCTGAGTTAAAGCTGCATTAAAGGTCGTCATTTTGTAGCTTAGCTTTAACGAATCACCGGCTTTCATTGGCTTTTCTGGTACCCAGTAACTGACGATATTGTCGTTAGTTTCTGTGTCAGTAGGTATCTCTACAAGCTCTACACGGCCATTTCCCCATTCACCTTGTGGTTCAATCCATAGACTAGGGCGGTTGTGGTAATGTGCTTCTGTGTCCAGATAGTTATTAAAATCTCGATCTCGTTGAGCTAACCCAAAACCTTTTGGATTATTGTATGAAAACGAAGTTACACTTAGCTGTGAAGGGTTGTTAAGAGGGCGCCATACCCATTTATCATCAGCAGATTGAGTTAATAGGCCATCCGAGTCATGAACTTCAGGGCGATAGTCATCAAAAAATTTGGTACTGTTTTCACCGTGGTAAAACATACTCGTTAATGGAGCTACGCCGAGCTTTTTAATGTCTTTACGTGCAAATATCTGCATATCAACATCAACTAGCATATTAGTTGTAGGGTCAACACTAAACTTGTATGCACCCGATATAGATGGGCTATCTAATAATGCAAAAATGGTAATTTGTGTTTGGTCGGCCTTTGGTTTAACTAACCAAAACTCTTTGAACATTGGAAATTCTTCACCTGAATTTTCTGCAGTATCAATGGCAAGGCCTCTAGCTGATAATCCATAAACTTGCTGAGGGCCAACAACTCTAAAATACGATGCTCCCTGAAATACCATTACTTCGTCTTTATACTCGTTAGTATTTAACGGGTAATGCACACGAAATCCAGCATGGCCTAGTTGAGTATCCGCAACACTTTTAGCTATTTCTTCTTGTAGTGGTGCAGCAGTGCCATCGTATTGGTAAAAGTCAGTACTGAAAGGTAAGCGACTGCGTTTAGAGTCGCTATCAACGGTATTTATTGTCACAGGTGTTTTATATAAAAAACCAGGATGGAATAATTGCAGCTCGTACAGGCCTTCATCTTTCCATACTGCTTTGTCTTTTTTAAATCGAATTGAACGGTAATCTTGATAATCAATATTGTTAAGTGCTTCAAGCTCAATGTTTTTAGGCGCCACGTATTCTTCGCTTGCTAACTTTTTAGCGCGGGCGCTAATTACGTCAAATAAGCTACTTTGTGGGATTGCTACATCAACGGTTGCAGCAATCGCTTGGTTGCTATTGCCCCAAGTCGAAAAAATAATAAGTAGACCCAGTAGTGGTGCTGACTTCTTTTGCCATTTAGGCAGATTTTGGGTTAGTTGTTTCATTCTCATTCCTTTATAAAAACACGACTTATTTTTACGTTTAGGGTAAATATTGATTTTATTTTGTAAGTATCTTCTAAATAACTTAGAGCAAAATTTAAACCTTAATAAAAGTTCATATTTTTCAATAGGTAATATTTATATACATAATTCACTGAGGTTTTGTTGTGTAAAATTCACTCAAATGTATGTAGTTGTTACTGATTAATTACTAGAAGATTCACAGATCGTCTGAACATATTACGGGGGGTTTAATGAAGCTTGTCTGAATTACATTTGTATAAAATAAAAAAGCCGCAAGAGCGGCTTTTAAATGTTTAGATTTAACTTAGTTATTTCTTTTTAAATCGACGCACTATTGATAGTGGTGCTAAAAGAAGTGATAACCATAATAATGAACCTGCATCATTATCATCATCTGAGCGTAAGTTATTTACTTTCACGGCTACTTTTTCAACGTTAGATAAGTTACCCACGCTATCCTGAGCTTGCACTGTTAAAGTAATACGATTTTCAAATTCGTAATCAATCTCTCCAGCAACAATTAGCTGCCCCTGATTGTTAATAGAAACGCTGTCATTATCAGATGTAATAAATTTAACAACTGGTGATTCATCGGCATTTGGATCACTAAAATCGAGTGTGCCGATAATTGTGCCAATTGCGCTGTTTTCATCGACTGCAAAAACTTGATCAGCTTTAATAACTGGCGTTTGCTCTTCAGGTGTTAAAGTGATTTCAGATTTAATATCAATAATTACAGGGTCGTGATCTGATGCGCGGTATGCACTTTCAGAGTACAAACTAGATTGTTGACCTTCGCTTTTAAACTCTACATTGTAATCAAGAGAAATAGGTTCATCTGCGTTGATGTGCCAATCTGTTGCTGCGACAATTTTGCTAAGTAGTGATTGGGTAGCTACTGCATGATCTAAACTACCAGCGCGACCAGAAAAGCTGTAAGAATAACCAAGCGTATCACCATCAATTTCTGCAACTACATTTTTGTAGCCTTTATCAGCAAATGCACGTATAGGATCTTCCATTGCGTAAGCATTCATATCGCCGACTAAAATAGTATCTTCGTCGTCAACACCGGTTGGTTTGCTATCAAGCCAATTTGCGAATGCATTAGCACCTTCTGTGCGTATTTCATTCCAACAGCCTTGTCCATCACCTGAATCTGCATTGTTTCCAGAAGCACTACCACAGCTTTTAGATTTAAGGTGTGACACAGCAACAGTAAATACTTCATCAGTTTCTAATGATTTAAAGCTTTGTGCAATTGGAGCACGGTTACTAAAATCAAATGGAGCCTCAGTCGTAATAGCAGCAGTACCTACTTCTTCTACTTTGTTAGCACGATAGATAAGTGCGGTAGTAATTGCATCGGTACCAATTTGATCTACGTTAAAATCAACAAATGCATAGTTGTTAGCACTATCAGCGTCATTTAATGCATCTACTAAGCTTGCAATTGCACTAAATTCGCCAAAACCATCATTTTCAATTTCCATTAAACCAACAACGTCGGCCTGGATAGCGCTAATGGCACTTACAATTTTAGCTTCTTGGCGAGTAAATTCAGCTTCTGAATCTGCACCTCGGGCTGTAGGGAACCCTCCGCCTTGGCCATCACCATTAAAGTAATTAAGTACGTTAAAGCTAGCTACACGTAAATCTGCTTCAGCATTAAGTTCAGGCGCATTTTCACGTGCATTTGTTGCAATAAACGAAGGTGCTACAGTTGGGTGGATTCTGTAAAGGCTAAAGCTATAAGCAAGTGCCCCCGTAACCGTATTAACTGTATCGCCAGTACGTAATGTATTTTCTGCTGATAAGCCTGGAGTTGGGTAGGCTGTAGGGTCTAAGTTTTGTACTGTAGAGCCATCATCTAGTAAAATCTTTTTAAGTAGATTTTCAGTTTCAACTGCATTAGCTGCATCTCCAGGTAATGCAACTTGGGTACCTTGATACAAGCGTTCTGTTGCTAATTCAACTTCACCATATCGACCAAGGCCAAAGTTATTAGTTACTACTAATGGTTGTTCTAATGTAACTAACATACCTTCAAAAGCTTCTAAATCAGTTGTATCAGCTAAAGGTAAAGTGATTTTTGTAGCTGCTGCAGCTAAACCAGTGCCACATATGGCAACTTGGCTAACACTGCCAATTTGTGTTGCATCAAAATATTCTTCTACAGTACCTTGTACACGTACATGGTCGCCTACGTTTACGTCAATATCTGCAAAATAAACAAATACACCTTCAGAGGTGAGAGGATTTGCATCTATGTCAGCAGCAAGTGAGCTAACGAAAAAGCCTTTTAATTGATCATCATCTTGGAAGTCTGCGGTTACAATACCCTCAAACTCTACTAAAGTATCAACAAGCGGGCTTGCAGAGCTATCGCCTTGTATAGCGTTAATTAGTACTTTTTCTGCGCCACAAACAAGTGGTTCAAGTGGTTCTGGTTCTGGAATTGGTTCAGGTGTTGTTCCACCATTACCTGCATGTGAACCTAAGCCATCAAAGTCATCTTGGTCAAACTGTACCCATTCTTCACTCGGGTTAAACTCTGCGTCAGGTGTTGTTCTACCTGCGGTAATACTATCTTTTCTACGAAGTGTTTTATTTTGTGTTTGTACTGCGCCCTCAGACCAAAACGAACCGGGATCTACACCGCGCTGGCCAAAGCTATCGACTACAGTGCTACCTTGCATTAGAACTAACGCATCATCACCATTAAAGTTAGCAACACCATGTTCTAAATCGGCTTTTTCTTTTAGTGCATCATTTGAACTTGAATTAACAACAACAAAGGTACTGTTAGCTGCCAAAGTACCAGACAAATCAAGAGTTGATTGAATTGTAGTTTTGCCATTTACATACAAACTTAGTGAGTACTGATCAAGAGTTAGTGGAGATGACGAGTTATTATAAAGCTCAATTGCTTTATTATTACTGCTTCCCTCTATGTATTCTGAAATGATTAGATCTGCGGAGGCTGGCGCACTGAGACTTGCTATAACAAGTGCGAGTGGTGTTATTTTTGTTTTAAACATTTTTTTATTATTCCCGTGTATTAATCCCAAAATGGGACACCAGTTTAGAGAATAAATATGACGAAAATAATACAAAAATGTAAACGAATGTAAATAAAAGGCGGTTTAACCGCCTTTTTATAAAAACCTTACTTTTTAGCTAGGTATTGTGCGGCTTGCTTAGCAAAATAGGTCAATATTCCATCAGCGCCTGCACGCTTAAATGCAAGTAAAGACTCCATTATAGTAGCTTCCTCACTTAACCAACCGTTATCAATAGCTGCTTTGTGCATTGCATACTCGCCACTTACCTGATATGCGAAAGTAGGTACACCAAACTCGTCTTTAACACGACGTACAATATCTAAATAAGGCATGCCAGGCTTAACCATGACCATATCAGCGCCTTCTTGTAAGTCTAATGCGACTTCACGTATTGCTTCATCAGAGTTTGCTGGGTCCATTTGGTAGGTTTTTTTATCGGCACCTTTTAAGTTCCCAGCAGAACCTATTGCGTCTCTAAATGGGCCATAGTAGCTAGATGCATATTTAGCTGAGTAGGCCATAATACGGGTATGCACAAACCCATCAGCTTCAAGTGCTTCACGAATTGCAGCAATACGGCCATCCATCATGTCCGAAGGGGCAATTACATCAGCGCCCGCTTCTGCATGCGAGAGTGCTTGTTTAACTAAAATTTCGGTGGTTACGTCGTTTATTACATAGCCTGTGTCATCAATAATGCCGTCTTGACCGTGCGTCGTGAATGGATCAAGTGCACCATCAGTAATTACACCCAACTCAGGAAAGGCTTCTTTTAAAGCGCGAACAGTGCGTTGCACTAAGCCATCGTCATTATATGCTTCTTCGGCAAATAGTGATTTTTTGTCCGCAGGGGTTACCGGAAAAATAGCAACGGCAGGTACGCCAAGCTCAACAAGTTCTTTTGCCTCAAGTAATAGTAAATCTATCGATAGACGTTCAATACCAGGCATTGATTCAATTGCTTCGCGACGATTTTTACCTTCTAGTACAAATACAGGGTAAATTAAATCGTTTACGCTAAGTTGGTTTTCGGCCATTAAGCGGCGAGAAAAGTCGCTGCGGCGCATTCTGCGCATGCGAGTATACGGGAAAAGGTCTAATCCTGATTGGGCCATATTAATATGCTCCTACTGTGGTAATGGAAAAGTGATTACTTGATTACGGCCATGTTGCTTTGCGTAATAAAGTGCTTTGTCGGCGCACTCAGTAAAAATTTGAGGGTTGCTAACATCATCAGCAATGCTGGTGTATACACCAGCGCTAATTGTAAATTGAATATCATTATTGGCAACCGTTACTGTACTGGCTGAGATAGCTGCTCGTATTTTTTCAGCTATGTCTTGTGCACCTTCGCTGGGGGTATTAGGTAATAGCACCACAAACTCTTCACCGCCATAACGAGCAACTTCATCGAGTGGTCGCTTTAAATGATCTTTTATAAGGTCAGATACTGCTTTAATAACTTGATCGCCAATTATGTGTCCGTATGTATCGTTAATGCTTTTGAATCGGTCTATATCAAGCATAACAATACTAAGCGGCGTTTGTTCTCGGCGAGACCGACGAATCTCCATTATTAGCTTTTTATCAAAAAAGCGTCTGTTTTTTATTCCGGTTAAAGCGTCTTCGGTATTGAGTAACTCAAGTGAGCGGTTTTTTTCTTCAAGTTCTCTGAGTGTAACTTGTAATTCAAAGGTGCGTTCGTCGACTTGTGATTCGAGTTCTTGGCGTGTTTTTTCTTGTAACTTTAAGCGCTCTTTAAGTAGCGTATCTTGAGCTGCATTTTCAGCAATCAAGGTTTGCTGAGCAATTACTTCTTCATCACGTTGCAAAATAAATAACTTCATTACACTGTAGCATAGACAAAATGTGCAGCTAAAAAAGCATGTAAATACAAATGCTAATGTACTTCTGTCAAAGGCGTATAACCCTATTACTGCAATAATAAAATAAAGCATCACCACCAAGAAAAAAACTAATACGAGCAGTAGCGCTTTATTAGGTTTAGAAGGTGATAAACGTATGCACATAAGTGTAGTTGCAATATAAAAGCCTAAAACGATTGGGATAGTAGTTAAGCAAAATAGTGTCACTATATGGGTTGGAAATAGCCAAATAAACAATAACGAGACACCTAATGCATTAACTATCACTTTTTGAACCGTTAGTAAAAAAGAGGGCTTTGGATGGCAAATTTGCTTTTGTAAAGGCAAAAACATTAAAGCAATAAGCATAAGTAATATAGGGATCATAACTTGCTGTAACGCTGGCAAATTAGGGTGAATATATTTTAGGCCAAAGCCACAAATGTAGGCTAATAAGCTACCTAATGTGAGGGTAATTAATCCAGCATAAACAAAATAACGTTTACGTGAAAAACTATATAAAACTAAGCAACTCACGCCTAAAGAAAATATAAAACCAATCAATAAGCCATAGAGTAAATTAAGTTTACCTTTATGTGCCAAATAAGCTTCTGGTTGCCACAGCGTTAAAGGGACTCGCAAGCCGGAGCTATTCGTCACTCTCATAATAATAATGGTTTCGCTATTTGCAGGGCTAATTAGTTTAACTAATAAAGATTCACTCTTAATTGCACGTTTATTAAGGGGGTATCCATCGCCAATTTGGGTGTGAGAAATTAATTGCGAGTTATGTAACTGATATACTTGAACGTCGTTTAGCAGAGGGTTGTTTAGTGACAACAGTTGTTCGGTATTATAACTAAGCGTGTTTTTTATTTTAAATTTCATCCATACAGAACGCTGCTCAAGACCTAGGTTAAAAGGTTTACCTGTGTTTTTTTGCCACTGTATATGGCTACTTTGTTGTGCATCTAATAGCGAAGTTGGTTCAAAAGAGTAATGCAGGTTATTAATGTTTTGGGAGTTAAAATCATGTTTTATTATTACAGGGCTTGCGAAAGAGCAAAAAGTGCAAAGAAGCATCAATAGACTTAGTAATGCTTTTGCGCACGCCATTAGCAGCTCTTTAAACCAAAAACATTGTAAAAGTTTTCTGTAGTTTTGCGGGCCACAACTTCTTCATCTATTTGATAAAGTTGCGCAACTGTTTGGCAAATATAAGGAAGCAGTGCAGGTTCATTTTTACGCGATTTAGGTTTTGGCTTAACTGTTCGTGGAATTAAAAATGGTGCATCAGTTTCTATTAATAATCGATCTAGAGGAATGCTAGGCACTAGTTGTTGTAAATCTTTACCACGCCTTTCATCACATACCCAACCCGTTATACCAATATACAGACCTAAATCTAAATATTGCTTTAGAGCTGCTGAGTTACCCGTAAAGCAGTGGAGTACACCGCGAATATTAAACTCTTTTAAAATACTTAGCATGTCGTCACTTGCATCACGTTCATGTAAGTAAACAGGTAAATCTAATTTTTCGGCAAGTGCTAGGTGGCGTCTAAAAACACTACGCTGTACATCGCGAGGCGAAAAGTCACGGTTATAATCAAGGCCGCATTCACCAATCGCTATGACTTGCTTATTGTTTGCAAGTGCAGTTAATTGTGCTTCTAATTCATTTGTCGCCGATTTAGCATCATGTGGGTGGACACCCGCCGTAGAATATTGGAGATGTTTTATCGCAAGTTCAAGTGATTGCTGACTACTCGCAATATCACAACCTATAATAAGCATATTTGTAACACCGGCTTCGCTTGCACGGGTAATTACATCATAATGCTGGTCATCAAATTGATGATTAGTTAAGTTAACTCCAGCATCAATTAACGTATATGACATTACTTAGTACGTTTAACGCGAATAGAGCGGTTTTTACCGTCTTGTTTCAGTAAAAAGGAGTTGAATGCACCACGGCTGATTACAATTGTATCGTTTTCTTTTAAACGCATGCTGTCAGAGCCAATTTGACGCCATTGTTGGCCGTTATCTAGCGAAATAATTAACTCGCCATAAGCTGCTTCTTTCACTGAAGTAACCATAGCTTTAACTTCAGTCTCTTTTTCTACCTGTGATTCTTTGTGCTCTAAGCCAAAATCGTCAGCTTTTGCCTTTGCTTGCATTGGTGCAGCAACTACGACTTGAGGTACATTGTTAGCCGTTGGTGGAGTGAGCGTTTTTGTTATTGTTGGCTTTGTTAGTGATTTACCAGCAATTGTATTGTCATAGCAAAGTAATCGGTTAAAGTCATTTTCAATAAAGCTACATGCCTGTAACGCTTGAGTATTAAATTCAGTTTGCGCAGCAAAAGTAGGCGCACTTAATAAAACCAATAGTGAGAGTAGTTGTTTTTTCATTTTATTCCTCAGATTCTTTTTGTGGTTTGGCGGTATAAAATTTTGCTAAAATTAAACCTAGTTCAAACAAAAGAAGCATCGGAAATGCTAATAATGTTTGTGATAAAACATCAGGCGGTGTTAAAAACATCGCGACTACAAAAACACCCACGACGATATAAGGGCGCTTTTCTTTTAAACTTTTTGTTGTTGTTGCGCCACTCCAGCATAGCAGCATAATAGCTACTGGAATTTCGAAAGCGATACCGAATGCAAAAAATAGTTTTAATACAAACCCTAAATAGCTAGCGATATCGGGTGCTAGAGTCATCATTTCGGGACCTGTACTTGTAAAAAAACCTAATATAATTGGTAGTACTGCAAAGTAGCAAAAAGCGATACCCCCATAAAACAAGACAACGCTTGAGATTAGTATAGGTATTAGCATTTTTTTTTCATTTTGGTACAAGCCAGGAGCTATAAACCCCCAAATTTGATGAAGTATCCATGGAGTAGATAATAAAGCCGCAACAAAAAAAGTAAGCATCATAGGGACTATAAAAGGGTCACTCACATTTATAGCTATCATGGTCGCGCCATTAGGTAAATGAACCACTAATGGTGCAGCTATAAGTTCGTAAATATTATCTTTAAAATAAAACAGCGCGATAAAAAATAATAAAATGCTCAATAGCGCTTTTATCAGTCGATCACGTAACTCAATTAAATGAGATACAAACCCCGATTTTACTTCCTCAACCATTATTTTTTATACCATGTAGTGAGTTGACCACAAAGTGAGAGATAAATTTCACTTTTTTTCATCAAGTTGTTGGTTATTTGATGTATCAGGTTGTGTTTTTTTGTAGCTGTGAGTAACTGACTCAGCCGCTTTTTGTAGCTCCGTTAATGAACTTTGTAGCTCAGGGCTTAAGTCTTTTAGTTCTTGTTGTTCTGCTTTTTTAAGGTTTTCGTGAAGTTCATGAATACGCAGTTCTTCACTTACTTCGGCTTTTACCGAGTTGGCAAGTGATTTAGCGGTTTTAACCCATTTACTCACTGTTCTAATAGCAACAGGTAAGCGCTCAGGGCCGAGCACCACTAAGCCAACAATAAAAACAACAACAAGTTCCCACATCCCCATACTAATTAAACCTTATTGCTATCTTTGTTTTTTTCAGTATTGGTTGAGTCGTCAACGGTGCTTTTTTCTGATTGTTGAATTTGCTCTGACTTTTCTTGCTCACTCGCTGTGTCGTCCGACATTGCTTTTTTGAAGCCTTTAACAGCGCCTCCAATATCACCACCCATACCGCGTAGTTTTTTTGTGCCGAAAAGTAAAACTATGATCGCTAAAACAATTAATAATTGCCAAATACTAATACCACCAAAACCCATGGTTTTCTCCAATATATAAAACGGTTAAATGTATATTTTAAATACTAATTATACGCCCAATAGCGCAAATAGCACTCAGTTTATGCGTTGCGCCATGCTGCAATAAAGCTAATAGCAGATAAGGCTATTGCAATGCTTGCAGCTACTAAATCGTGCTGTAAATAACAAAGTGTTGCCATAATCATTGTAGCACTACCAAATAAACTCAATATTAAAGGTTTATGAGATACCTTTTGTTCTTGAGGTTGATGAGCGTGTGGTGCACGCTTTAAATTTTGGTAAATTAGATCAGGTAGTTCAGGCATTTTTTCAGCCCAAAATGGCAAGTTAGCATACATTTGCTTCAGTACTGATAGCGGTCCAACTTGCTGCTTCACCCAATCTTCTAAAAAGGGTTTGGCTGTTTTCCATAAATCGAGTTGCGGGTAAAGCTGACGCCCTAATCCTTCAACGTATAATAAGGTTTTTTGTAGCAATACTAATTGCGGTTGTACTTGCATGTTAAAACGACGTGCAGTATTAAATAGATTTACGAGTACGTGACCAAATGAAATTTCAGCCAAAGGTTTATTAAATATAGGCTCGCAAACTGTGCGAATCGCAAATTCAAATTCTTCAATGCTAGTATCTGGTGGTACCCAACCAGAATCTACGTGTAGCTGTGCAACTTGGCGATAATCACGATTAAAAAAGGCGATAAAGTTTTCAGCTAAATAGCGTTTATCTTCTTTGCTTAACGTACCAACTATACCGCAATCAATACCGATATACATTGGATTTTCAGGATGCTCGCGAGAGACGAATATATTACCAGGGTGCATGTCGGCATGAAAAAAGCTGTCTCTAAACACCTGCGTAAAAAACACTTCTACGCCGCGCTCAGCAAGTAATTTCATATTAGTGTTTTGCGCCAGTAATGCATCCGTATCAGACACAGGTATACCGTAAATACGCTCCATTACCAGCACATTGCTACGGCTGTAATCACTGTAAACTGCAGGGATATATAATGAATCAGAGCCTTCAAAATTGCGTTTTAGTTGAATGCCATTGGCACCTTCGCGCATTAAGTCGAGCTCGTCTAGGAGTGTTTTTTTGTATTCTTTAACCACTTCAACGGGGCGTAGACGTTTTGATTCGTTATGGACTTTTGCAAGTACCTTAGCGAGCTTTTCCATTAACGCTAAGTCGGCATTAATTTGCTCGTAAATATTGGGTCTAATAACCTTAATTACTACATCTTGCTCAATGCTTTGCTCATCAATAAGCTTTGCTGTATGTACTTGCGCTATAGATGCTGAGGCCAGTGGAATTTGTGAAAACTCACTAAACAACTCACTTATATCGTTAATTTCTAGGGCTTTTTCTATAATTTCTTGTGCAAGTGCGCCTTCAAATGGCTGAACTTGATCTTGTAAAAACGCAAGCTCTAAAGCGATATCATGAGGGAGTAAGTCACGACGAGTTGAGAGCATTTGGCCAAATTTAATCCAAACAGGACCAAGCTCTTGTAGTGCCAAACGTAAGCGTAGCCCTGCAGGTTTTTCTTTGTGCTGATTACGCAGCCAAAACAAACTGCCACGAGCTACTTTACCAAACCAAGGGATCTTATGTTTTGGAATTAGCTCGTCTAACCCATAGCTAAGTAATGTTTTGGTGATGTTATACAAACGTGCAGTCGACACAAAAAATCCTTAGCGGGTGTTTGAAGGTGAAAAAGAGTTTAACAAGGTATTTATACGCTGCTCAACAGCAGCGACTTGGCCTTTGAGTTCTCTATTTTTTTGTCTAAATTGCTCAAGTTCCAATGGGTGAATAGTAATTGCGAGCTCATCTTGGCATAAACTTGTAAGCATTGTACTTATTTTAGTGTTGGTTTTGCTGCTCTTTTGTTTTAGTTTTTTTAAGTGCAGATATAACTGCTGAGCGGGGGTATCGCCAATGTATCTAGAGAGCTGTTCAGGCCAATCAATATCAATGCCTGAAAACGCATTGCTATAAGTTTGCGCAATATTTAAATCGCCTTGTAAGTCGAGCTTATCTTGGCGAATTAACTGGGTAAGCATAGCTGGGTTTTTAAGCGCTAAAAGCGTGTCTATGTCTGCGCTGATCATACAATCTGCGTTTTCATTATTTTGAGCACTGTATAAGTGTAATTGCTCAGCGCTATAAACAAGTTGGATGCTTTGTTGCCAATCTCTTACTTCAACCACTAAGCGCTGATGTTTAACGGCGCTTAGCTTTTGGGATAATTGTGGGTCAAGGCTAAGTGCTTGATTTAGTACACGCTCAATAAGCGAAAGTACAAAATTAGGTAACATAAAAAATTCAGATGGCATTGCATCATTATTATTTTTTGTTATTTTCTCAAGCGCCATAACTGCTAGCCTTAATATTTAAAACCACGGTGCAGCGCAACAATTCCGCCTGTGAGGTTTTGGTATGTTGTTTGCTCAAAGCCTGCATCTTCCATCATCGCTTTTAGCGTGTCTTGATCTGGATGCATTCGAATAGATTCAGCTAAATACTTATACGATTCACTGTCGTTAGCAACTAGCTTACCCATTGTAGGCAATAAATTAAATGAGTAAAAATCGTAAGCTTTACTAAGTACGTCATGCTCTGGTTTTGAAAACTCTAAAACAAGTAAACGACCACCTGGCTTTAAAATGCGGTACATAGAGCGTAATGCTTTGTCTTTATCGGTAACGTTACGTAAGCCAAAGGCAATAGTGATCACATCAAAGCTATTATCTGGGAACGGTAGCATTTCTGCATTCATTTGTACGTAGTCGATATTGCCCACTAATCCAAGATTATGCAGTTTTTCACGACCAACTTTAAGCATAGATGAGTTTATATCCCCCAAAACAACTTGACCCGTTTCGCCCACTAATTGGCTAAACTTTGCCGTTAAGTCGCCAGTGCCGCCGGCTAAATCGAGTACATGATGGCCTTTACGAACACCTGAGCTTGCAATAGTTTGACGTTTCCATAAACGATGCACCCCAAAAGACATTAAATCATTCATTACATCGTATTTTGCAGCTACTGAGTGAAATACATCAGCAACCATAGAAGCTTTATCGTTCTCGGCTACTGTTTTATAACCAAAATGCGTGGTCTTTTGTTCGGTTTCGTTCATGATTAATCTCTATCGTGACAATAGAGGTTAGTGTACTTTATTGTACACAGTAGGTGCAATTTGAATATGATTTATCAGGTGATTTATTGCCCTGCAGTGTAACTACTTTGACCTAATGAACGTGCTTTAAAAGCCGCATGAGATGCTTTTTTTGCTAACTGATTAAAATCATCTTCTTGTTGATGCTGAGCAATTCCTAGTGATAAGCCAATACTTGGTAGCTTGATACCTGTTTTTGAACTAACAAAGCGTAGCTTTTCGACCCCATTTCGTACTTTTTCGGCAATAACATTAGCTGTATCTGGGTCTATGTCGGCGAGGAGAACAGTAAATTGATCTTTTGCTGTGCGACCAGGTAAGCCACTTTGAAAAACATATTTTTGCACTTGCTTAGCAACTTTACTCAAAATGACTTCACCAATAATATCACCATAATTTTTAGTAAAGTGATCAAGGTTGTCTATTTGAATCGCTATTGCGCAAATAGATTTTTGTTGATTAGTCCACACTTGGGTTTGTTGCGTTAAATAATGGCGCTTATAAAGCCCTGTTTGGCTATCAATAATATGCTGTTTACGAAGTTGAGTTAGCTGCTTTTGTGTTTTTTCGTGTAGTTGTTTGGCTTTGCTTAGTTCTTGCTTAAATTGCTTATGTTGGTTGAGTAATTCGGCGGTTTGATTATGAAGAACTTCAAGCGCTTGACGGCTTTGTTCTATGTTGTTCTCATCTAGCGAATGTACGCATTCGCTCACTTGACCCGCAAAGCGAATTATTTGCTTTTCAGTAGCTTGAGAATTTTGAGAAAGTGAGTTTATAACACCATCAACATTTTGAATCATGTTGACTTGCGCTTTGTGGCCAGTATTTAAAAACTCAGAATGTAGTTGTTCAATTAAAACGCTATCTATATTGTCTTCAACAGCGATAGCACGGTCTAAAGCTTTATTTAGCTTGAGATTAGTTTGACTGGTATAAGCATAAATAACTTGATAATTCAGCGGCGTAGGTGGGAGCGTATAACGCTCTAAAAAAACACACACTTTGGTCATTTTTTCTTGTGCAATAGCCATGGAATCATGGAACATCATTTTAAATACCAACTAAGTACGCATAAGTGCAAATTTTAAAATATCTCATTCCATGAGGCGGTTATGCGTCCGAGCTTTTTATTATTTTTTTATACAGTAATCATTATCCGAGCTATTTAAAAGCAAAAACGATAGTTAGGGAACTTAAATTTTGCTTTAGCAGCTTAATCGCTGTTTTTCTCATCAATTAGGCTGGTTTTTACTTCATTTAATGTATGTAACGTATTAATACACTTGGTATAAGTAGGGATTATTACTATGAGGTTGGTCTCATTTACTTGCTATTTATTTACCCTACGATAGCTTTATGAAATTAATAACACTGCTAAGTTACATTATAATGAATCATTTTTTAATTAAGCCCCTTCGCCAATCATTATTTGGTATCACGGTTTTGTGCTCATTAAGTGCATGCCAAATGACCATGCAAAATTCAGATCAACAATTTACTCAAGTAGCGCAAAGTATTGTTGATTATAGAGAAAGCATTAACCCTTACGATAGTGTAGGTGGTGTTGAAGGTTATTTATTACCAAATTTATCCTCTGAATTTTTAGCGCAAGAATATAAAAATAAAACGCGATTACTTGCTGAATTAGACACTATTAATATTGAAAAGCTAAGCGACGAAAATCAAATTAACTTCGATATTATTCGAGCTCAAGTACAAAACAGTGTCGATGAATATGTATTTAATGCGCACTATATGCCGCTCACCTCTGAATATGGGTTTCATTCTGGTTTGTCGTACATAATAAATAGTTCTCAATATAAAAACCCGGAAGACTATCAAGTGTATCTTGCACGATTGTCGCAAGTTCCACGCTTTTTTGAGCAAAACATGTATTGGATGAAAAAAGGGCTTGAGACAGGGCTTACTCAACCTAAAGCTGTGTTGGAAGGTTATGAAGATTCAATTAATGCCTACATTGTTGACGATGTAACTACATCTGAGTTTTATAAACCTTTTTTAACTAATACAGCGGGTTTGAGCGACAGTGAATTTAAAGCGCTACAACAAAAAGCCAAAATCATTATAAAAAAAGAGGTTATAAAATCTTATAAAGATTACTTAGTGTTTTTTACGCAGCAATACCAACCGGGCGCTCGCACAAGTATTGGTATTTCAGAAACCCCTAATGGCAAAGCTTTTTATAAAAACCGTGCTAAGCATTACACCACTACCGACATGACACCAAAAGAGATTCACGAACTTGGCTTAAAAGAAGTTGCGCGAATTCGTAGTGAAATGGAAAACGTAATAGCAGAGGTAGGTTTTAAAGGCACGTTTGCCGAATTTATCCACTTTTTACGCACTGATCCACAATTTTACGCCACAACACCAGAGCAACTTTTAAAAGAAGCATCTTATATTGCTAAAAAAATGGATGCACAACTGCCTAAATTATTTCATACCTTACCGCGCAAACCTTATGGTGTAGCACCTGTACCGGCTAGTATTGCACCTAAATACACAACCGGTCGATATTCAGGCTCTAATCGAGATGATGAAGCAGGGTATTATTGGGTAAATACTTACGCTTTAGATAAGCGCCCTTTGTATGTTTTAGAAGCATTAACGCTGCACGAAGCCGTGCCTGGCCATCATTTACAAATATCACTTAATGCAGAGCTTGAAAATCTGCCGAGCTATCGCCGTGATGCTTACCTCTCGGCATTTGGCGAAGGTTGGGGGCTTTACTCTGAATATTTAGGTTTAGAAGCCGGCTTTTATCAAGACCCATATAGCCGTTTTGGTCGTTTAACGTATGAAATGTGGCGAGCAGCGCGTTTAGTTGTTGATACAGGTATGCATATGTATGGCTGGAGTCGCGAGCGTGCCATGAACTTTATGAGCGAAAATACAGCGCTTTCGTTGCATAACGTTAAAACCGAAACCGATCGTTATATTACATGGCCTGCACAGGCGCTTTCGTACAAAATAGGTGAGCTTACTATTAAGCGTTTACGCATTGAAGCAGAGCAAGCGCTAGGAAAAAGCTTTGATATTCGTGAATTTCATCATCAAATATTACGCCATGGTTCAGTGCCTTTATCGGTACTTGAAACGCAAGTGCGTTTATATATAAAAGCAGAGTTAGCTAAACAACAGAATTAGATATAAGGCAGTTAAAGCCTTGAACAAATAAAAGTGTTATGTCATTTTGGTGGTATAGCACTTTTTTATTTTAAAAACAGTCATCAAGGGGCCTTGGGTGAGTAATTTTATAATGTTTAGTATTGATGTATTTGCAAGTATGTTTATTGTTGTTTTAGGGTTATTGGTTTTAATCGTTGTCGTTTTTTATATTCGAGATGTAACACAAACCAAGCATGCAATTAGACGTAATTACCCTGTTATTGGTCGCTTTCGATATTTTTTTGAACGCCAAGGTGAGTTTTTTAGACAGTACTTTTTTGCTCAAGATAGAGAAGAAATGCCGTTTAACCGCGCTGAGCGTAGTTGGGTTTATCGTGCAGCAAAAGATGTTGACCGTACGGCTGCATTTGGCTCCACGCAAAGCTTAGAAGTAACAGGTACGGTTATGTTTATGAACTGTGCATTTCCTACTTTAGACGAAGAAGCGCTCGACCCGAGTAATGTTACTTTGGGTCCATACTGTAAAACACCTTACACGACCAACTCGTTATTCAATGTATCTGGTATGAGTTTTGGTGCGCTTTCAAAGCCAGCTGTACGAGCCTTATCAAAAGGGGCAAAACTAGCGGGTTGTTGGATGAACACCGGTGAAGGGGGATTAAGTCCTTATCATTTAGAAGGTGGTGCCGATTTAGTGTTTCAGATTGGTACAGCTAAATATGGTGCACGAGACGAGCATGGAAGTTTAAGTACCGAAAAGCTAAAAGAAATAGCGGCTCACGAACAAGTAAAAATGTTTGAACTTAAAATGAGCCAAGGTGCAAAACCAGGTAAAGGCGGTATGTTACCAGGGCGCAAAGTTAACGCCGAAATAGCTAAAATTAGGGGCATACCAGAAGGACAAGATTCTATTAGCCCCAATGGTCATCCTGAAATTAAAAACCCAGCCGATATTCTCGATATGATTGCCACTGTACGTAACGCGACAGGTAAGCCTACAGGCTTTAAAGCGGTAATTGGTGCTTACGGATGGTTAGAAACGTTGTTCGCTGAAATAAACCACCGTGGTATAGAGTCTGCACCTGACTTTATTACCATAGATAGTGCTGATGGTGGTACGGGCGCAGCACCACAACCGCTTATGGATTCAGTGGGTTTACCACTTCGTGAAAGTTTACCGCTTGTAGTTAATATGCTTGAAAAACATGGGCTGCGAGATCGTATTAAAATAATCGCCTCAGGTAAATTAATTGTTCCTTCAAAGGTGGCTTGGGCGTTAGCGCTCGGTGCTGATTTTGTTGTATCGGCTCGAGGGCATATGTTTGCACTGGGCTGTATTCAGGCAATGCAATGTAATAAAGATACCTGTCCGACGGGTATCACTACGCATAACGAGCGTTTGCAACGCGGCTTAAATGTAGCTGATAAAGCGCAACGAGTAGCTAACTATAATAAATACATTCATTACGGAGCTGGGCTAATAGCCCATTCTTGTGGTGTGACTAGTGCACGCGAATTAAAACGTGAACATGTACGTATAGTGCAAGAAAGTGGTTTATCAGAGCCGCTCGATAAAATTTACGAAAACTATAAGTAAGTTTTTAACTAACTAAAAAAGGCGCTAATAGCGCCTTTTTTAATGTTTTTTAATTTAATTGGCTTATTAATAAACTAAAAAATGCTTCTTTGTTGTTGCATGTTTGGGCATTCAAAATAAGTTGCTCGCCTAGTGCTAATGTTTGTTTTTGCACTATAAGACGCGCCTTATCATCACCAATACTATCTATATCGGTTACATGTGCAAGCCCTATGGTGCGCCTAATTAACTCAGCACCACAGTAACCAATGGCGTCTTGTAATACGCCTTTTATAAAGTATTCACTGTAGCCTGTAACCTTTAGCGCACCTTCAGTAGTATGCTCATTTATAAGCGTAAGCCAATGTTGTTCAAATAAGGTATAGCATTCAACAAGGGTGCTTAATAAGTGGGTTTGATAATTACGACGAGTCACAAAATCTTCAATATGCCCGTATTGTGCGCAGTAATTTAAAAGTAAATTACCAATAAAAGAGCCAATATCGAACCCAGCAGGACCAAAAAAACCAAACTCAGGATCGATCATCTTTGTATTATTACAATCAACAAAAATACTGCCGCTATGCATATCACCATGGAGTAATGTTTGCGGGTTAGATAAAAAATTAGCTTTTAATTTTGCTATTTCTAACTTTAATGCGCTGTTTTTGTGTATTGCATCAACTTCGCTTTGTAGTTGCTTTGGGTAGTTATTGCGTTCGTGCTCAATGTACGGATCGCTAAAAAATAAGTCTTCAGTGATTTGGCAAAGCTCAGGGTTAGTAAATTGGCTAACGAGCGCTTTTTTAGTTTGTGCGGTTAAATAAAAATCTGAATTATAAAAACCAGTATGGCTTAAGTAGGTCGCTACGTGCTGCGCTAATTTAGGAAATTGCTCAGCATTATTTTGTGCAGTTCGCAGTATTTGTAAATTACCTAAATCTTCTAAAATAGTCAGTGCTTGCATTTCACTATAATGTAAAACCCTAGCAGTATAGGTTGGGCAAATAGCGCCATGATTAAGCAAAACTTGTGCTTCTATACGAGCTCTATCAAGCGTTAATGGCCACGACTCACCCACGCAACGCGCATAAGGCAGAGCTTGCTTTAAAATAACACTATTTTTTTGCTCATCAGTAATTCTAAATACTAAATTAAGATTGCCATCACCAAACTCATATGCCGATAAGGCTTGTCCGGGAGCAAAAAAATTACATTGTTTAGATTCAATTAATGTCGATACATAATCGATAGCGCGCTGTGCATTAAAAGCAACATAGTTAGTCATGGTTTAAATCTCAAAAATCAGCTTTTAAGCATTCTATACCTTTAAATATTTAGATGTCTACAAGTCTAACTTGAGAGTTATTCAAAGTGGTGTAAAATAACGTTACGCATTTTTAATACCTTAAGCATTATGCAAAATTTAATCGCAAGCAGTGTAAAATACGAAAACGGGTCGCTTAGTATGCTCGACCAATATTTACTACCTCACCAGCAGGTATGGCATCAATGCCATGATGTAGAAACCATGAAAGAGCTGATCATTAGTTTAAAAGTACGTGGAGCTCCACTTATTGGTTTAAGCGCGAGCTTGTTAGTGGCGTATTTAGCTGAGCAAGGGGTAGTTAAAAGTGAGCTTGAAAAAGCAATCAATGAGCTAGAAGCCACTCGCCCAACGGCGGTTAATTTAATGCATTGTATGGCTGCATTGCGTAAAGCTTTAACGCAATGCGATTATGTTACCGGTATTGTTACCACAGCCGAGCGGTTGTTTATTGAAGATATTGAGCTGTGTGAGCGAATGGCAAGCCGTGGCGCCGAACTTATAAATAGTGGCGACAACATATTAACTCATTGCAATACAGGGGCGCTTGCAACCGCTGGTATTGGTACTGCACTAGGTGTTATCTATAAAGCGCAGCAAAAGCATAGCAACATACATGTGTGGGTTGATGAAACACGACCATTATTACAAGGCGGTCGCTTAACTGCCTTTGAGCTTGAGCGCTGGAAAATACCTTACACATTAATTTGCGATAATATGGCGGCGAGTTTAATGGCTGCAGGTAAGGTGGATAAAATAGTGGTAGGGGCTGATCGCATTGCTGCCAATGGTGATTTTGCTAATAAAGTGGGTACTTATAATTTAGCCGTACTAGCGCATTTTCATAACATTCCATTTTATGTAGTTGCGCCTATTACCACGCTTGATACCAACACCGCGTGTGGTAATGATATAGAAATAGAGCAACGTAATCCTCAAGAAGTGCGCGGAGTTAGCGGTAGCTTTGGTGAGGCTTTATGGGCGCCCACTAATGCTAATGTGTATAACCCTGCATTTGATATAACGCCGGCAAAACTGGTCACAGGGTGGGTGTTAGATACGGGTGTGTATAACCAGCAACAAGTATTAATGGGTAAACTTAAAGAGCTAACTCAATAATATGCGACTGAATTCTGAAAGAAACTCAGAGGTACTATTTAGGTAGTTGGGGTAGGCTTTTTCTATTGATTTCAAGTCGCTCCCTGCTACCAGAAGCACGTTATTGTGAGTTTGTTTTTCTTGTTCGGCGTAATGTGTTAGAGCTTCTTGCTTTTTATTCTCTGCATATAAAAAGACTCGACCCATTTGTGTTTCTGTGTTGTGAACGAGTAAAGCAAAGCCTGTATCTTTCGATTTATTTTTAATTTCGTCAACTTGGAATGCGCGATTAAATGCATCAAGCTTATGAAATGCGGCTAGCTTTTTATTTAGTGCCGAAAGCTCATCAACAAAGGCCTGCGATTGTTGTGAACTTAATTGATTTGAACCATCTTTGACTGCAAGAAACTCACCCATGATAAAAAATAATCGCTTCCAATCTGTGTCGGCTGCTTGGGGATTAGTTTTTAGTGTTTCTTTTTCAATAATATCTACAATTTCAACAGTAGTAGCCCAAAGGTGCTGAAGCCTAGTGCGCAACTGAACTTCAATTTGAAAGCCTTTATAATCGTGAGATTCTAAATTGTTATAACTTTTATAAACACGATGAATACCTCTGTAGCCCGTCGCTTTTGGGTTTTCAATATAATCATATGACTTAACGCTATGAACAGCTCTACTCGAGTCTAAACTGGCGTTGAGTTGATATAGATGCTCTAGATTATCTAAGATTACTCGGCAGCCACCTATATCGTGCATTCGCTTCAGATTTATTGCGTTTTCACTTTTACCATCTAACGAGGCTCTTTGTAACTTATCTATAATAGTTGGCAAGCGCTTTAAGCGTCTAACTATAGTCGCCGACTCTAGCAAATGAAGCTTTTTTACATGTTTCCATACGAGGTTTTTAATAATAGTCAGCGGATATAAATGTGCTGCACGATAGTTCTGTACAACCTCTATTGCAAAGTCAAAATCACCTTCATTTTTACGAAAAATACGACCAGCCTTTTCAACTTGCTTACGTGAGTAGGCTAGTTGTTGTTTAGACTTTTGATATTGTTCGTTCACCATTAGAAAGTTACTCTTTATCAGCTGCATTGCTAAAATAATATTACAGAGTTAAGTGATTGAAGTCATCCTGCAAATAGCATAAATACGCTTATAGAAAATATAGTTTAGGCATGCGTGCACTGAGCTTTATTAATCGAGCAAGGGAAATTGCTCTGCAATAGACGAGTCAGTGCTTTTTGCTACCCAGCCCTCTGTATTGTTAAATAAGCGAATGGCAGTAAACTCAGGGTCGCTTCCCATATCAAACCAATGTGGGGTAAGTTCAGGCACTGAAATTAAATCGCCTTGTTGGCAAAGTACCTGATAAACCTTATTGCCTAAATGTAGGCAAAATAACCCTTGGCCTTTTACAAAAAAACGTACTTCGTCTTCACTATGAGTATGTTCAAATAAAAACTTTTTGCGCAGCTCTGATGCGGCAGGGTTGCCTTTAGCTAGAGATATAACGTCTACTGTTTGATAGCCATTTTCGATTTTTAATCGATCTATATCGTTTTTGTACGCACTAATAATTTGCTCATGGGTGGTGTGCTCATTAATATCTGCATTTGCTTGCCACTGTTCAAAGCGTACGTTTACTTTAGCTAGTTGCTTTGCAATATCATCAGCATCTGATGTGCTTACAAGTGCTTTGTTTGCATCGTTGTCGGCATACACTGTTAATTGGCTCATACTAATTGCTCCAATTTAAATTGGCTAAAGTCATTAATATAAGGGTGTGCTTTAGTGCTTGCTTGCCCATCACGAATTAAATGTAGTGTTTTTAAGCCCGCAGCTTGTGCGGCATCAAGCTCGCCGGCTACATCACTTAAAAAGAGTATTTCTGCTGCTTTAAACGGTAACAACTCAACAATAGTGTTATAGGCTGTTTGCTCTTGTTTTGCGCCAACTTTGGTGTCAAAAAAGTCAGTAAACAAGCTGCGAATGTCGCCATAATCACTGTATTTAAAAAGTAGCTGCTGCGCTTTTACCGACCCTGACGAGTACACATACAAAGTAATATCGTTGTTGTGTTGAGCTTGTAAAAAATCAAATGCATCTGGGTATAAATGCCCTTTAAAATCACCGTGTTCATACCCTGTTTGCCAGATTAAGCCTTGTAACTGCTTAAGTGGAGTGATTTTTTTATCTTCATCAATCCAGGTAAGTAAAGTGCTAATGACTTCTTCTATATTGGCGTTTGGCTTTTCAATAAGCGCTTTTACGGCACTAATTTGCTCGGCTACATCTGGCTTATTAGCATTGGCACGTACAAAGGTAGGTAACTGCTTTGCCGCGTAAGGAAACAACACCTCTTTAACAAACGAGATGCGGGTTATTGTGCCTTCGATGTCGGTTAAAATAGCTTTAATCATTTAGTTACTCCCGCTTGAATACCTACTATTTTTAGGCGCTCTAGTTCGCAACTAAATAAAAACTCTAAGGCTTCTAAGTGGCGACGAACTTCATCAATATTGCGTCCTACAGCATATAAGCCATGACCACGTATCAGTACGCCATGCTCTATAGGTGTATGTAAATGATGGTCACTGACCAGCAGGCTTAATCGGTCAATATCTTGATCGTTATCGAAAATAGGAATGCTCAGCGTTTCTAAATGCGAAGTAAAGCCGCTCAGTGCTTTTTGCATTTCATAGCCTGTTAAATCAAGCTGATGCCTTTGGGTAATTTGCGACAGTACGGTGGCGGCTACAGAATGAGTATGCAAAACACACTGCGCATCAGGTATAAGCTGATACAAACTTAGGTGTAATTGTGTTTCTGCCGATGGCTTTACAGCTCCTGCTAGGCGCTCGCCTTGGTGATCTAATTGCAAAAAATGCTCTTGCGTCAGAGAGCCTTTATCGTGCCCACTTGCTGTAACAACAAAGCCAGTGCTAGTACGAGCTGAAAAGTTTCCACCTGTTGCGGGTACCCAGCCTTTTTGGCTAACCCATTTTCCGGCTTCAATAAGTTGTGAAATAGCGGTATTGTTTTGCATACATTCCTCACTAATGAGCGTAAAGTTAATTGTTTTTAGACGGCTATACTTCTGTTTTAAGCAATGATAGCATCGCTTTAAGCGCAAAACCATCATTAAGGGCATCACGTGTTTGAAAGTAAATTACCAAATTTAGGCGTTAGTATATTTAGCCAAATGAGCGGGTTGGCTAATGAGTTTTCGGCAATTAATCTCTCTCAAGGCTTTCCTGAGTTTGATGCTCCTGATCTTTTAAAAACGCAGTTAAATTATTATGTGCAGCAGGGCGTTAATCAATATTCACCTTCAAGTGGTGTACCACGATTACAGCAACAAATTGCTGATTTAGCAAAGCGCAAATATGCAGCTGATATAAACGCAGCTGATCAAGTTACTGTTACCTCGGGTGCAACAGAGGCATTGTTTGTAGCCATTCAAACAATTGTGCGCCCCAGTGATGAAGTGATTGTATTTGACCCTGCATATGACTCCTACCAACCCGCAATTGAACTCGCTGGTGGGAAGTCGGTGCACATTGCTTTAAGTGCGCCAAATTACACTATTGATTGGCAAGTAGTAAGCCAAGCAATTACTAAAAATACCCGTGCAATTATTATTAATACGCCTCATAACCCAAGCGGTAAAATATTACAGCCACAAGATATAAAAGCGCTTAAAGAGTTAGTTGGTACTCACAATTTGTATGTAATAAGCGATGAGGTATATGAGCACATTACGTTTGATCAGCAACCGCATTTAAGCGTATTACGCGATGATGAATTATTTGCCAAAAGCTTTGTTGTATCGAGTTTTGGTAAAACGTTTCACAGCACGGGCTGGAAAATGGGTTACTGTATTGCACCTGCCGATTTAGCTGTCGAATTTAGAAAAATTCATCAGTACGTTACGTTTTCAAGTTTTACCCCCGCACAGCATGCGCTTGCCGATATGCTCGAGCAGCAAGGCGAGCATATAGATGAGCTAAGTGGGTTTTATCAGCAAAAACGCGACTTATTAGCGAGCCATTTAAGTAACAGTCGTTTTAAAATTTTACCTAGCCAAGGCACTTACTTTTTATTATTAGATTACAGTGATGTATCGGATTTAAACGATGTTGAATTTTGCCATTGGTTAGTTGAGCAAGCCGGTGTTGCGGCTATTCCGTTAAGTGTTTTTTATCAAAATCCACCAACCGATAAAGTCATTCGTTTATGCTTTGCTAAAAACGACAACACTCTCATAGAGGCTGCGCAAATATTATGTCAACTTTAACCATTACAGCATTGCAAAGCTCGCTTTATTGGCTTGATAAAGATGCTAATTTAGCCATGTTTAATAAACAGCTTGAAGCAATTACGCATCAGCCCGATCTTATTTTACTGCCCGAAACATTCTCGACTGGCTTTGCTATTAATTTAGATTGTGCAGAGCCTGAAAACGGTAAAGTACTGACGTGGTTAAAGGCGCTGGCTCATAAACATAATGCGGTTATTGCAGGTTCGGTACTTGTTGCACAAGGCGATAAAAAAGCGAATCGGTTTTATTGGGTAAAGCCCGATGGTGAGGTGAGTTATTACGATAAACGCCATTTATTTCGCTTAGGCAGCGAGGGCGATTACGTTGTAGCAGGGCAAGCGCGCAAAGTTTTTGAAATCAATGGTTTTAAACTATTACCGCAAGTATGCTATGACCTGCGCTTTCCGGTATTTCAACGTAATAATAACGACTACGATGTAATGATAAACGTAGCAAACTGGCCTGCTGTGCGCCGCCATATTTGGGATACGTTACTTATGGCGCGTGCAATGGAAAACCTGTGTTACGTAGTAGGCGTTAATCGTGTGGGTGACGACGGTAATGGTGTGGAGCACAATGGCGGTACCGCAGTATACGACTTCAAAGGCGATGCGTTAACTAAAGCGCAAGATGACGCAGAGCAACTAGTTACTATCACGCTTGAAAAAGCACCACTGGATGAGTTTAAAGCAGCGTTTCCTGCCTATTTAGATGCAGACCCTTTTACATTAATATAGACACGTTAATTTAGCGCAGAGCCAATAAAGTGCTAAAATAGTCGCTGATATTTTTGTTGGCGGCTAATATACATTATGAACACTTTAATCACTCCTGTAATTTTAGCTGGTGGCATAGGCTCTCGCTTGTGGCCGCTTTCTCGCCAAGCAATGCCTAAACAATTTTTACCATTACTAAATGAAAACACGTCATTGCTACAAAGTACGTTGGCGCGTGTTTCTAATGAGTTGTTTGATAATGCTATTTTAGTGTGTAACGAACAGCACCGATTTATTGCCGCCGAGCAAGCTGCAAGCTCAACTCCTACTGCATTATTACTCGAACCCAAAGGTAAAAACACCGCTCCTGCCATCGCATTAGCCGCCCACTATGCACTGCAAAATGGGATTACCGGTCCTCTATTAGTGATGCCTGCCGATCATCATATTAAAAACTTTGATGTATTAACGGCTAAGCTCCCTGAAGCTGTAAAACTTGCTGAGCAAGGAAAGCTAGTTACATTTTCTATTACTCCTACAAAACCGCATACTGGCTATGGCTATATAAAACAAGGCGCGGCTATTGCCGGTACGGGTTGTTACGATGTTGCTCAATTTAAAGAAAAGCCTGACTTAGATACAGCGAACCGTTATTTAGCTCAAGGTGGTTATAGCTGGAATAGCGGCATGTTTTTATTTACCCCTGCGGCCTATTTAAAAGAGCTAGAACGGTTTGCGCCAAAAATAGCAACGAGTGTTGCTGCAGCGGCACAATTTACCAAAGATTTAGGGTTTACCCGCCCAAGCAATAGTGCGCTTGAGCACTGCCCAAGCAATTCAATTGATTACGCCATTTTAGAGCGCAGTAATAACGTAGTTGTTATACCTGTTGATTTAAAATGGAGTGATGTAGGTAGTTTTTCATCCCTTGATGCGCTTACAAAAAAAGATGAAAACGGTAATAGTTTAAATGCTAATTATATGGCTCAAAAAAGCACTAATAACTTAGTTATTAACGAGGCTGAACACACTATTGCCACGCTTGGAGTAAGCAATTTAGCAATTATTCATACTCATGATGCCACGTTAATTGCAAACCAAAATGAGCTAGATTCTTTGCCTTTGTTGCTTAAGCAAATTGCTACAACACAGGCTGATAAACTTAATCATCATCAAGTGGTTTTTCGCCCATGGGGGAATTACCGTACTTTGGTTGAAGGCGCTGGCTTTAAAGTTAAAAAAATTACTGTTAACAGTGGTGCTAAGCTTTCGACGCAGCGCCATCAGCATCGCGCTGAACATTGGGTTGTGGTTTCGGGTATTGCAGATGTGTGTATTGATAAGCAAGTACATACGCTAACGCACAACCAATCGTGTTATATCGCCGCAAAGCAAATTCATAGCTTGGCTAATAATCAAAAAGAGCCGTTAATTGTCATTGAAGTGCAAACCGGCACTGTACTTAATGAAAGCGATATAGAGCGATTTGATGATAAATATGGAAGAGGCTAATAATTAGCTATTTTTAAAGCTAATACACTATTACTCTAACTGCCCACGCACAAACTTTAAATATTGCTCTAAGCTTCGTTGCCACAGATCTAACGCTTCATCAAGCATATCGTTGTGTGGCTTTTTATCGAGTAAACGACGTTCTATTTTTTTCAGCTCAATACCATAGCGATTAAAACCAAGTTGCAGAGCGGTACTTGCTTGGCGATGTAAAAGCTTAATGCATTGCTCTGGTTGTTGATCAATAAGCTTTTGACAGCGAATTAGCTTGTTACGCGCCGAAAGCACAAACTCATTATAAATCGACGATACTTCATCTTCACTAAACGAGCTGGTGAGTGTTTCGGCCGCTGTTTTGTCATACAACGTATCAATAAGCTCTACTGCAATACTCGCAGTTTGATTAGATTGAGAGTCGCTAAGTGCTTGGCGAAGCTTTTCGTGCTTAATAGGCTTGCCTACAATGTCTTTTATTCCTAATTCTAAATACTCTTTTACTTCGTCAGGGCTAAGGCTTGCAGTAAATGCGAGTACTGGAGTTCGTTGATTTTTATGATCAATGCGTTTTAGACGTTTTAGTACTTCTTGGCCTGTTAAATCAGGTAGGTTCATATCAAGCAAAACAACATCGAAGTGGTGAGCTTGCATGAGCTCTATGGCGCTTTTCCCATCTTTTGCGAGCTTAATTTTGTGTTCATCGTCGGCCATAAATTCTATAGCAATTTTTTGATTTAAATCTAAATCTTCAACCAGTAGTACATCAAGACCTGTTAAGTAATCTTTAGTTTGATGGCGCTGCTCTACAAGGCTTAATTCACCTAAAGTAAAAGTAACGGTAAAGCTAAATACACTACCAGTACCAAGCTGGCTGGCTATTTCGAGTCGGCTACTGAGCTTTTCAAGCAGGCGACTGGTAATAGCTAAACCAAGGCCGGTTCCGCCTTTCTCTTTTCCTGCACTACTTTGTACATAAGGTTCTGTTAAGTAGGCTATCTCATCATTTTCTATACCTGGCCCTGAATCTTTGACACTAATTTTTATAGTGTGCTCAAGTTGTTTTTCTAATACTAAATCAACCTGAATTTTAACGGTTCCGTGGTCTGTAAACTTAATGGCATTACCTACTAAATTAATAATTATTTGCCTAAGTTTTTGCTGGTCGCAGTAATAACAGGCTTGCTCAGGAATATTACATATTAGTTCAAACTTGAGTTGCTTTTGCTCGGCGAGAGGACTGAGTAATAAACATAAATTATTAAGCCATGTTTTAAACTCTACATCTTCTTCGTAAAGCGCTTCGTCACTTTGATCTAGGCTCGCGTAATCAAGGACCTTATCTACCAATAAGTTAAGTGATTCGGCAGAATTTATAATCGCTTCGCAATAGGCTTTATTGCGGGTATCACTTGTTTGGTTCATAACAAGTTGGGCGCTGCCTAAAATACCGTTTAGCGGGGTGCGAATTTCGTGGCTTATAGTTGATAAAAAGAGCCCGCGTATTTCTAAATCTTTTTGTGCTTTATCGGCTAATTTATTGAGGTGCTGCTCTCTGCGCTCATTACATAATAACGCCATACCTGCAGCATAAAACATGGGTGCAATCACGCCATTTAAAAATAGCAAAGAGCTAAACCAGCCGTTTACTAAAAGATTTTTTTGTTCAATGTTATCCATAAATAACGAGCGGCCAATAAAGCTTAAAGCAACAAGCGTTAAAATGGTTATGTATACAATACTGCCATTAGGATAGGGTTTGCGTGCACACTTAATAAATATAAACAGTAAAAAACCGGCTTCTGCTATGTGTTGTATATCGGATGCAATCACTCTTTCGTGTAAAGATGGGTCAAAAAAGGTGTAATAGCCAAGCATTACAGTGCAAAAAGCGGTCATTGAGCAGAGTAATTTAAAACCAATACCGCGATAATTTAAAAACTGACTAAGTGAAAGGCAGTGCACTATTGATGCGGCAAACATCATGCTACTGGCAGCGCTAATAATTACTAAATTATGTGTATCACCAACAAGAGTAAAGCCAATAACAGAGCCTAATAGCAATATGGGATAGAAAATGTATAGCAGCGTGCCCGATATTTGTTTGTTTGTTCGCCATGTCAAAAAGTTAAGTAAGGTCATTACGACCATGATGGCGATGCTGGCAAAATAAAGAGTGAAGGAGTCGAGCATTAATATTCCAGCAAAGTAGCTATTAAACTAAAGTTATCAAAAGTATACACTTATACCAATCCTCAAAACAGATTACTTAATTAAGCTAATTGTTATTAGATAAGTATATAGCACATACAAAAACAGACACCTAAGTGTCTGCTTTTAAATTTAAACTAAATATTTGATTAACGAATTTCATCAGGGATATTTTGTTGTGCCCACGATAGAAGTTCAATACGGTTACGACATTTGGTTTTTCTAAATGCGCTGTATAAATGTGTTTTAACTGTGTGTGGACTGATACTTAAATCTTCTGCGATTTCTTTATTTTTCGAACCTTTACTCATTAGTGAGATTATTGCTTTTTCTCGCTTAGTAAGTTTAACAGGCTCAATATCCCCTTCGGTTAGTTTATGCAGCGCATCTTTATTAAATTGCAGCATACGATTTAATGCATTACACATAATATCGCGACGGTACCAAAGTTGATCTTCAAGTAGTAAGCGAATACCTTTCATTAATACATCGGCGTTATCTGTTGTGTAAAATACGCCACGAATACCGCTTAACAATGCACGATTAGCAAGTTCAGGGTTTTCGTCTAAATTAAATAATATGATATCGCATTTAATACGTAGGTTTACTAGTTGTTCTTTTAGTTTTCCCCATGCATCCTTGCTTGATGTTTCAATAAACAAAAGTCGAGTCCCTTCAGGTATGTCTAAAATATTAGTACCTGTGGTTACGTCAAGGCCTTGCGTTTTTAACAAAGGTTCTAAAACGTTAATACCAATAGTGTTAATTGGCTCTTGATCTAATAACAAAAAGGCTGAACTGCTCATGTTTTTTATACTCTTTTATAAAGCTGACTGACTAAGTTTACCACGACTTCCACACCTTTTGTATTAGAAAATCGCTGATGTACTCAATAACAAATACGATATTACGATTATTTAAACACAAAATGTTGCAAATAAGTAACTATTTATTCTTTATAACTATGAAAAATCATAACATTTGTAACTAATTAATTGAGTGGAACAATTTAATAAAAACTTTTAATTATTTTACTTTTTTTACATTTTGATAAGGTGGCCAGCCCATTTCTTTACCGCCAAGCATGTGTAAATGTATGTGATAAACAGTTTGCCCACCATGTTCGTTACAGTTCATAACTACGCGGTATCCGTCCTCAGCAAAATTATGTTGCTTAGCTAATTTAGCTGCAACTACGTATAAGTTGCCTACTAAATGTGAGTTTTCAGGATTTATATCATTTATAGTAGCAATTGCTTTTTTTGGGATAATTAACACATGAAATGGCGCTTGTGGGTTTATATCTTTAAATGCGAGAGTGTTTTCATCTTCGTAAATAATATCTGCTGGAATTTCACGATTAATGATTTTGGTAAAAATAGTTTCTTGGCTCATAGTGTGTTCCTAATTAAGAGTTGTGAATTTTAAGCTCACTAATGACAAACTTTCAAAGCAGTGTCAAACTGAAATCAAATAAAGGAGTTAATATGCTTAAACCAATTTTAATAAGTAGTGCAGTTGCATTACTACTTAGTTTTTCGGCTAATGCTGAGAATATTCACTTTCCAGAAGAATTTGTACCACTGCAAGTGGGCGATAAAATGCTAGAAAGCTCTTTGTTTAGTCGTATTGATGATGTAGAGCTTGCCCCCGGAACTTATCAGCTTAGGCTAAAGTACACCGATTTATATGAAGATGATTATGACACGCATGAAGTTGTGGAGTCGGAACCATTTTGGGTAAGTGTAACTGTTGAAGCAGGTAAAGATTATACCTTAGTGTTTAATCGTGCTGAAAATGCAGTATCTGCAAAAGTATTTGCAGAAGCACCACAAGTTAGTTTAAAAGCAAAAAGTAGCGCTGTTGCTAAGCCTTTAAGTGTTATTTCTAACACGCAGCTAGCAAGCAATAAACCGGTAATGCAAAATACAATGCCTGCAGGACCTTCACGTCCTAGTCAGCCAATAAAGCCGATAGCACCAATTACAGGTAAAGGCATGCCAAGTGCGCCGCAAATGCTTGATTTTTGGTGGCAACAAGCCACAACTACAGAGCGTAAAGCTTTTTTAGAAAAAGTAACAAAGTAAAATAACAGAAAAACAAAAAGGGCCAAATTTGGCCCTTTTTAGTGTCTAGTTAACACTATTTATTCAAATAATGCGTCAATAGTACCTTGCGCAAGAGGGTGATACCCAGGGCGTGCTTTTAAGTACACGCTTTGTGCCCAGTCTTTTTTACCGTTAGTGATAAGTGATTTATATAACGGCACAATTAACTTACGACGGCCAATACCTGATAAGTGCTTATTAAGCGCAGGATAAATTGGTTGATAACCATTACCTACTGCTAGCATAAACCAAGCAAACGCACGTTCAGCGTTAGTTGATTGCGTTAGGTTAAATTCACTATCAAGCTCGCTCATTTTCTCTATGCTTAAATCGCGTGGTAAGTTATTTAAAAAGTGTAGCCACTCATGCACAGACCAATCAGCCGTTGGTAGTTGAGCTGCTGTTGTGTCGCCTTTCAACCATGCTGCTGTAGCAGTATCTACTTTATCAAATGCATCAGACGTAGGGTTTGGCGCATCACTTGGTAAGCCAGGCTCAAAAATCCATTCGTTTACTTTATCCATACTTACAACACCAGGGTACTTCTCAATTAAGTTAGCTTTTAAGTAAGTAACAAATTGCGCGGTAGTAAGTGATTTAAACGAAAACTCTTTAAAGTACGCTTTTACGAACGGGTCAAACTTATCGCGGCCATATTTGTTTTCTAGATAGATTAAAAATAACTGACCTTTAGTGTAAGGCACTGAGCTAAACGCATCGTCTGGGTCGCGGCCATTAAGTTTTAAATTAAGGCGTGTATCTGGTGCATCAATTGTTTTAATTTGTGCGCGTAAAGATGCTGAATCAAGTGCTTGTTCCATAACCGCACGGTCACGACCAAATACTTCTTCCATAATGCGGTTTTCAACGTACGAGGTAAAACCTTCGTTTAACCATAAATCTTCCCACGTTGCGTTAGTTACTAAGTTACCTGACCAAGAATGAGCAAGCTCATGGGCAATAAGGTTAACTAAGCTTTTATCACCGGCAACAACCGTTGGGGTTATAAATGACAAGCGTGGGTTTTCCATGCCACCAAACGGAAAACTTGGCGGTAGCATTAATAAGTCGTAGCGACCCCATGCATATTCGCCGTACATAGCGTTTGTTTTGTCGATCATGGCTTGGGTGTCGTCAAATTCAGCAACTGAGGCATCTAAAATTGTAGGCTCAGCAAATATGCCCGTTTGGTGCGACATTGCTTTAAATTCTAAGTTACCTGCACCAATAGCAATTAGGTAAGGTGAAATTGCTTGTGGCATATCAAAAATGTAGTCACCATCTTTATAAAGCGCATCTTTGTTGTCGGCACTCATTACAGCACGTATATCTTTTGGTGTATGAATTCGTGCAGAGTAAGTTACACGCATTGCGGGTGTATCTTGCACTGGGATCCAACTACGTGCATGAATTGCTTGCGATTGGCTGTACATAAATGGATGCGTTTTACTTGCCGTTTGCTCTGGTGTTAACCATTGCAGGCCAGATGCTTCTGGACGACTGTTGTAGTAAATACGAACTAATTCAGCTTGGTTTTTAAACACAATAGTAAGCTTTGAACCTTTAACGTCATCTCGCTTAGCTAAATCAAAAGTCGCCTTTTTCCAGTTACCACTTTGATCTTTGTACATTACTTTATCAATGTCTAAGTCGCGGGTATCAAGTACGAGAGTTCTACTTTTGCTGTTGTTCCACTGAAGAGTATGCTCCACAAAACCTTCTAACTGCTTGTCGGCAAAGTCGACATCTAAATCAAGGTTTAAGTGAGTAGTAACAACATCATCAAGGTTAGCATACGAGTTTTGGTCAATCGCATTAGCCATTGCTTGCGAACACATACCCGCCATAGCGAGGCTTAAAAAAAGAGGTTTAATTTTCATCATTACTCTGAACACAAATAAAAAAGTGCTGGTTTTATATCACGATTGACACGGTGGGTTGAGTGATTTTTACAATCTAGTGCCACATTTGCGACGATGAGGTAAACTATTGCGATTAGTTACCGGTATTTTTAGAGAGCTTTGTGGCGCATTCATTACACTCCTTACATACATTCGCATTAAACAGCCAATGCCAAAATTTTGTTGAAATTACTCAGCTTGAGCAACTTAAAACGCAAAGTTTTAGTGCACCGTTTTGTTTGCTAGGCGAGGGCAGTAATACCGTATTTTTAAATGACTACATGGGTACGGTTATAAAAATAGCCTTAAAAGGTATTAAAATCACCGAGCGTGAGAGCGACACACTAATAAGTATTGCTGCAGGCGAAAACTGGCATCAACTAGTCAGTTATTTATTAAAGGAAAATATACCCGGGCTTGAAAATCTAGCACTTATACCGGGCACTGTTGGCGCATCGCCGGTACAAAATATTGGTGCTTATGGCGTTGAGATAGCTAAATTTGTTGAGTTGGTAGAGTACTTTGATATAACCACTAAAACTATGCATTCATTGAATAACGAGCAATGTGAATTTGCTTACAGAGACTCAATATTTAAAAATGCTCTCAAAAATAAAGCAGTGATCACGCAAGTGCATTTAGCGCTCCCAAAAAAATGGCAACCAGTATTAAGTTATGGCCCTTTGCAGCAGCTAGATATTATTACTCCGCAAGCAGTATTCGATCAGGTTATAAAAACGCGCAATAGCAAATTACCTAACCCATATACACTTGCCAATGCGGGTAGCTTTTTTAAAAACCCAATAATAACCAACCAGCAGTTAGCTGAACTATTAAAGCAATTTGCGGATTTACCTCATTACGAATATGGGCAAAGTCATCACAAGGTCGCGGCAGGTTGGCTAATCGATCAAAGTGGTTTAAAAGGGCACCGCGAGGCCGGTATAGAAGTGCATCAACAACAAGCATTAGTACTTGTTAATCACGGAAATAGTGAAGGTATTGACCTAATAAGAATGATTAAACACATTCAGCAAGTGGTTTATACGCGTTACAGCATTATGTTAGAGCACGAAGTGCGTTTAATAGATGCGCGTAGCGAATGCCATATTAACGCGGAGCCTGAGCAATGAAAGCACCTGATGGAAACAAACTCGCTATTTTAAATGCACTTAACCAAGGGGGCTTTGTATCTGGCCAAGCCTTGGGTGAAAAGCTAGGAATTAGCCGAGCTGCGGTGAGTAAACATATCAAAACGTTACAAGAAATGGGCTTGGACATTTTTAAAGTGACTGGCAAAGGCTATAGCTTAAATAACCAAGTGGGCCTTTTAAATAAAACGCAAATTGATCAGCACTACAAAGCGCTAGGTGCTAATACTGCCGATGTAGAAGTGCACCCTATTATTGATTCGACCAACAGCGAGCTTATGCGCCGTATACAGGCTAAAACAGCGCTTGAGTCTGGCACTGTTATTGTTGCTGAAATGCAGCAAGCAGGGCGTGGCCGACGCGGCCGTGTTTGGCAATCCCCATTTGGCGCTAATTTGTATTACAGTTACTTTTGGCGTTTAGATGACGGGCTTCAAGCTGCAATGGGTGTATCAATTGCGGTAGGCCTTGCTGTTTATGATGCAATTAAAGCGTTATATCAAATTGACGTAGAGCTTAAATGGCCTAACGATATTTATATAAATAAACAAAAACTTGCAGGTGTATTGGTTGAATTAGATGGTCAACCGCAAGGACCTTGTCAGTTAGTGATTGGTATAGGTATTAATTTACAAATGCCTGAGAGTTTTAGCCAACATATAGACCAAGCGTGGACCGACTTAAATCAACATACTCAAAAGCTTGATAAAAACCAGCTGGTGGCGTCACTTACTTATCATTTAGAGCAGCGTTTAGTGAAGTATCGTCAAACTGGTTTACAAACTATGTATGAGCAATGGAATTCGCTTAATGCGTTTGCTGGCGATTATGTTGAGCTAAATACAGGACACCGAAGCTGGCGTGGAATATGCGAAGGTATTGACCCACAAGGTGGAATACGAATTCGCCAAGATGGTGAAGTAAAAAGTTATTACGGTGGGGAAGTCTCCCTCAGAAAGGCGCAAGTATGAGATTACTGATCGACGTAGGAAATACATCACTAAAAGCTGTGCTGTGGCATAACGAGCAAGCACAACCAGCAGATATAAATAACCTACCTTGGTTGCAAATAACCGAAGTGATTTATGCGTGCGTAGGGCGCAGTGATTTACTAAACGATATTCTTGCGCAAGCGGCTAGCAATAATATTACTTGCTTTGAAGCCAAGGTAACCAAAACGCTCGGAGATCTTGTATGCGCTTACGAGCATGTGGGTAACTTAGGCATAGACAGGTGGCTTGCGCTTATTGCAGGCTTTACGTTATATCCAAATAAAGCATGTATTGTTGTTGATGCGGGTACTGCGACAACAATTGATGTGCTTGATAGTGAAGGCCTACATTTGGGTGGCTGGATTTTACCTGGCCTTGATTTAATGACCTCATCACTCACACAAAATACTCAGCGTGTTTTTGATGACGGTAAAACACCGTTTACTAATGAATTGGGTAAAAACACGCCAAATGGTTTAAAAAACGGTGCCTTAGTGGCAACCATCGGGGCAATTGAGCAAGCTAAGCTGAATTTAACGGCTCAAAAAACAGAACAAGCAACACAAATTATTTTTGCTGGTGGCTATGGCTCACTATTGCAGCAGCAATTTGCAGGAAGTATTTTTGATTCATTGCTCGTAATGAAGGGATTGAATTATTGGTACGAATTAACCGAAATAGTATAAAAAAGTGCAAAAAACGCGTTTTCGCGTGAATATTGAGCATTTAAACTAAAAATTTACACTTTTTTTAATTTTATTGTTGCATCCCAATAAACCTTACTCTAATATCTCGCCCCGTACTAAAGCAGTGCCGACTTAGCTCAGCTGGTAGAGCAACTGACTTGTAATCAGTAGGTCAACCGTTCGACTCGGTTAGTCGGCACCACTTTCCTTTTACCGGAAGTGAATTAGTAGAGAATTATCGTGGAGGGGTTCCCGAGCGGCCAAAGGGATCAGACTGTAAATCTGACGGCTCAGCCTTCGCTGGTTCGAATCCAGCTCCCTCCACCACTTTATTCTTGACGGTTAGAGGTAGTTTAAGAACAGATTTTTATGCGGGCATCGTATAATGGCTATTACCTCAGCCTTCCAAGCTGATGATGCGGGTTCGATTCCCGCTGCCCGCTCCAGTTCTTGTGTTGCTGATATAGCTCAGTTGGTAGAGCGCACCCTTGGTAAGGGTGAGGTCGGCAGTTCGACTCTGCCTATCAGCACCAGTCCTAAGAATCTCCTTGATTACTTCCTTTATCTGTCAGAAAATACTATTTGAAAAAATTAACTTAATCTACCTCTGGTGGATTATTTTCATATGTAATTTAGATACACAAAACTGATAGGTTCCGTCATGGCAAAAGAAAAGTTTGAACGCGTAAAACCGCACGTAAACGTTGGTACAATCGGCCACGTTGACCACGGTAAAACTACACTAACTGCAGCAATCACTAACGTACTTGCAAAAGTATACGGCGGTGTTGCTAAAGATTTCGCATCAATCGACAACGCTCCTGAAGAGCGCGAACGTGGTATCACTATTTCAACGTCTCACGTTGAATACGATACTCCTTCACGTCACTACGCACACGTAGATTGTCCTGGTCACGCCGATTATGTTAAAAACATGATCACTGGTGCTGCTCAAATGGACGGCGCGATCTTAGTAGTTGCTGCGACTGATGGCCCTATGCCACAAACGCGTGAGCACATCCTTCTTTCTCGTCAAGTTGGCGTTCCTTACATCATCGTGTTCATGAACAAATGTGACATGGTAGATGACGAAGAGCTACTTGAACTAGTAGAAATGGAAGTTCGTGAACTTCTTTCAGAATACGATTTCCCAGGTGATGACTTACCTCTAATTGCTGGTTCTGCGCTTAAAGCGTTAGAAGGCGAGAAAGAGTGGGAAGATAAGATTGTTGAGCTTGCAAACGCACTTGATACTTACATCCCAGAGCCAGAGCGTGACATTGATAAGCCATTCATCATGCCTATCGAAGACGTTTTCTCAATCCAGGGTCGTGGTACAGTTGTAACTGGTCGTGTTGAAGCTGGTATCATCCGAATCAATGACGAAGTAGAAATTGTTGGTATCAATGATACAACTCGTTCTACTTGTACTGGTGTTGAAATGTTCCGTAAGCTTCTAGACGAAGGTCGTGCTGGCGAAAACATCGGCGCACTTCTACGTGGTACTAAACGTGAAGACGTTGAACGTGGTCAAGTACTAGCTAAGCCTGGTTCAATCAACCCACATACTACATTCACTTCAGAAGTATACGTACTTTCGAAAGATGAAGGTGGTCGTCATACTCCATTCTTCAAAGGTTACCGTCCACAGTTCTACTTCCGTACAACTGACGTAACTGGTGACGTACAGTTACCAGATGGCGTAGAAATGGTAATGCCTGGTGATAACATCAAGATGACAGTAACTCTAATCGCACCAATCGCGATGGATGAAGGTCTTCGTTTTGCTATCCGTGAAGGTGGTCGTACTGTAGGTGCTGGTGTTGTAGCAACTATCGTAGCGTAATAATTAACTTTAAAGTTAATTGTTAGAAAAAGGTCACTCAGGTGGCCTTTTTTAATGCCTGGAGAAAAGTGATTTGCTCCTAGGTATAGCTTTATTGCCGTAGCTTGGGTGGAGTTTTACGAAACCCGAGGGAAAGTTCTTTGTGGTATTATTTGCCAAATAAGGCGGCTTTGGGCATCCTAAAGAAGCTTTTAGAGTAAAGCTGTGGCAATAAAATAAAAAGGAATTAATTTGGACCCTTTTTTTAACTACCTTGAAAAAATAGATAAGAGATATCCTGCCTGGGACTTATCACTGTTTTTTATATTAATTTATTTACCAATATTACAGAGGGTTTATATGGTATTAAGTATTGCTGATCTTCTTACATTAATTATAGCTGGAATTACTGCTGTTATTGCTTTTGTAACGTATAAAGTCGCAGTTAAGTCACATGAAGCATCTAAACAGGCAGTTAAACTTTCTAAGTTGCAGCTAACTACTGAGCTTTGCTTAAAGCTTTATGAATTGAAGGATTACATAGACATTAAAACAAATAATTCTGGACTCCTCCTTTTAGACTTCTATAGTCCAATTATCGACCGTATAGAATATAAACAGAAGTATAGCTGCCTCCTATCATCAATAAAAGATAAAGCAAGGGTATCAATATTAAATGAAAGACTATCTGAAGAACTAGTTAATGTATGTGACTTTATTTCGAAAGACTCAGATTCAAAACTAGAACTAACAATTAATGAAAAAATTAAGAGCTTTTCACCTCAAGCATTATTTAGGGTTAACACAGATAGTGATAACCCTGATATTTACTTTCAAGCTTTGCATAAAAATATTAACGAAACAGTTTTAAAAGCCATAAAAGAACTTAAGCACTAAAGGAAATTCAATAAGCACTAAAAGATTTGCTATTTAACTTTCGCGATTAATGCTTTTTAGCATACTCTTCAGCTTGTTTTAAAACTCTTAATAAATTACCGCTAAGAATCTTTTTAATATCTTTGTCGCTGTAATCTCTGTCCATTAAACCTTGAACAAGATTAGGGTAGCTAGATACATCTTTTAAACCGATAGGTAATGAATCACCAACTCCGTCATAATCAGAGCCAATACCTACATAATCAATACCAATTAGCTCAACTACGTGATCAATATGGTCAAGCACCTGCTCAAGACTTGCAAATGGATACGGGTTTTTAGCGCGGTACGCAGCATCAAAATCTTTGCTTAATTTAGTGCCGTCTTTTTTAACGGACTCTTTTGTGCTTTTTAACTGCTTGCCCCAACTGCCTGCTTTAGCGGTAACAAAGCTTGAGCCAAAGTTAATTTGAATAACGCCGCCATTTTCTTTAAGTGCCAATAGCATATCGTCATTCATATTACGCTCAAAGCCAGGCGTGTATTTACGAAGTGATGAATGTGAGGCAATTACGGGTGTTTTAGATAGATCCATAACCTGATAAAACGCATCATCAGAAATATGCGATACATCGATTAGCATACCAATATTATTCATTTCAGTGACAAGATCTTTACCAAATGGGCTTAAGCCTTTCCATTTACGGCGTATATCGTAAGACGAATCCGAAATATGGTTGCTTTGCGAGTGCGCTAGCGTGATGTAGCGAATACCACGGTCGTAAAAGTGCTGAAGGTTTTTCATATCCCCTTCAATAGGAGAGCCGTTTTCCATACCCATCGCTATAGACAGCTTGCCTTGTTTAAATTGCTCTTCTATATCAGTACTTGAGCTAGCAATAGCAAACTTATCGGGTGCGCGCTGGGCTATGGCTTCCATACTATCAATCATTTGATTGGCTAGCTGGTAGCTTTTTCCTTTACCTTCAAATTCCAAATGCGCAGGAATATAAATTGACATAAACGGTGCGTTTAAACCGCCTTTTACAGCGCGAGGGTAGTCAAAATCGCCATCAGTTGTCGCTTTAGTTACATCAACCCAGCTTTCGTGAATTCGATAAGGTACGTCGATATGGGTATCAATTAAAATGGTGTCTTTAGCGAGTTTAATTGCCTTGTCAGATGCTGTTATTGTTTGTTCTGCTTGGGCTTGGCTAGTTAAAGCTAGTGATATGGCTACCACTAGAGTGCTGAGTTTTATCATGTTTTGGCTCTTTGGGTAAAAAGCCATTGTGTACGTTCAATTCAAAAGTTACAAGTACTACACCTTAATCAAACGCCTCTGCTTGATGCTCTTCACTTTGCAGCGCTTTAAATTCGCCCTTAGAAATAATAGTAACTGACTCATGTAATTCAGAGAAAAACACCATCGCTTCACCATTTTTAAGCTGAAGCTTAACTTGGTTAACTTTAGATTCGATGCTTGCTTCTACTTCGCCATAATCGGTGCCTTCGCGCAGTACATAGCTTTCTATTAGGTTGTATAGTGTATCTTTATCGAGTTGTTCAAAAGGGATAATCATAATTGCTCTTTGTTTGCGTTGCCTAAAACATGTTGCCCAAAATAGCATGGCACGGCTTTCTCTAACCAAAATATAGGCTTAAACGGATTTTTACCGCTAATAAAACCAACGTGTCCGCCTTTGTCAGAGATGCGCAGCGTAACATGCTCACTTACGTCTTGCCTACTTGGTACGGCCTTAATTGAGAGCATAGGGTCGTCTTTGGCATGAATAATAAGTGTAGGTATAGCGATATCTTTTAAGTACGGCATTGCACTGGCTTTGCGATAGTAATCGTGTGCATTTTCAAAACCATGCAGAGGGGCTGTTAACTGATTATCAAACTCTAATAAATCGTCAATTTTCATTAACTGTTTTGGTGTTAGTGAAATTTGCTGCTTAATTTGTGGCAGCTTTCGCTGCATTGATTTTTTCATGCGATCGAGCAGATATTTTTGGTAAATTTTACCTAAGCTTTTACGAATAACATCGCTTGATGACGACAAATCATAAGGAGCAGATACCACCGCTGCAGCACTTAGTGGGCATGCTTGTGATTGTTCACCTAAGTATTTGGCCAGTACGTTACCGCCTAACGAAAAACCTACAGCGACCATAGTGCGCTCAGGAAATTGCAGCTTTAAGTGATTTATAAAAAAGGCTAAATCGGCGGTGTCACCGCTGTGATAAGCGCGAGGTAGGCGATTGACTTCAGTTGAGCAATTTCTAAAGTGCATAAGCACAACTGCATAACCTTGCTTTTTTAACGCCTTCATCATGCCTTTGGCATAAAAGCTATTTATATTGCCCTCAAGGCCATGTAAAACAACGGCAAGTGGAGCGGTTTCGTTATGTGGAAGTGACCATGCGAGCTCAATAAAGTCACCATCAGGTGTATCAAGTTGCTCAAGTTCGTAGCGAGTGTGGTGAAATGGGCGGAAAAAACGCGGCATTATGGTTTGAACGTGACGATTGGTCATCCACCATGCTGGTTTGAACTGAGAGATCATGTTTGTACTACGCACTTTGTATTAAACGAAAAGCTAGTGTACCAAATTTTTCGCTTCAGAAAATAAAAAGCGCCTAACTAGTAAACTAATAAGGCGCTTTAGTGCGTCGTGCTTAATTTTGTTCGGGGATTTCTGCATCATGTATTTTTTTCAAAAAGAAAAAAGCAAAAAATATACACAAAGAAACAACGATGGTTAAAAACCCAAAAGACATAAATAAAACTGGATCTGTAAAAAAGTCTCTAAAGAATACGTTCATGAGTTGTTCCCCTCGTTGTTGATAGGTTAATCATAGGCGGTGTTTGCAGGTCGCAACGTGATCGAGATCAAGTTATTTACATAAGCAGATATAGGGGTGAAGCTAAGTTGATTTAGATCATGCTTTAAAGGCTACTAAGTTATTACCACTGAGAGCTAAGAGAGTTTTTCACTTTACCTAAAAGCGTAGCGCTTTAAACTTTTTTGAGTAAACCACTTAAAGATTTTTTGCACAAAGAGAAAAGAATGAGAAGTAAATGAGGGTAGAGCAACAAACTGCTCAATATTTATATTTTTACCTAAGTAATCTAGTTTGTTTTCCTCTAAAAGCGAAGCGCCTCTTAACTTCTTTGTGAGTAAATTACTTAAAGGTCTTTGCGCAAAAAGAAGAAAATTAGGGCTGGGTAATAAAATGCTGAGCTAAAAAACCGCTCAATATTTATATTTTTACCTAAGTAATCTAGTTTGTTTTCCTCTAAAAGCGAAGCGCCTCTTAACCTCTTTGTGAATAAATTATTTAAAGGTTTTTTGCACAAAGAAAATAGAATGAGCAGTAGAAGAGGGTATAAAAACTAGCAGCCTAAGTGGCTTTCATATACAGCTCAATATTGTTTGGTTCTGCATGCTCGATTAATTCAAACTCATTTACTGCTTCAATCAACATATGTTGCTGTTGTTTTTCAAGCTTTAGCTCAGCGCTTAGTAACTCTGCGCGTATTGTGGTGTAATCACTTATCGTATTCTGATTAGCTTTTAAATAGCTACGAGCAGCGCGCAGAGGCTGTAATGCATAAGTATCAAATTCACTAACTACTTGCGTTAACTCATTTAACTGTTGGGCATTAACACTTAAATTTAATGAATCTAAATAAAGCAGTAATAAGCATAAATTAACGTTTTTTCCTTGCTGGTTTTGTAGCGCCAGCAAGGTTGTTTGTTGATCAGGCTTTGCGTACAAGGTGCACGCAAACTGCCAAAAATGGTCGCTATTGAGCAAGTTCATCGGCGAATGCCTGCTCTTTTTCTTCCATTTCTTCAAGTGCCATAAGTAGCTCTTCTTCAACGTCGTTAAGTTTAGGCGTAAGGGTTGCTTGCTTGGCTAATAACTCTTTAAGCTTGGCTTTGTTGTCGTCGTTGTACAGTTCGTTATCACCTAAGGTCACTTCAACTTCACTTAATTCGGCGGTAAATTTATCGAGTTGCTTTTCAAGCTTTTCAATTTGCTTTTTAAGTGGCTGAGTGGCTTTTCTAAACTCAGCCTCTAAACGCTTTTGTTCCTTACGGTTAACACCTGGGTTTGCTTTAGGCTCGTCGGTTTGCTGCGCTTTAACCGCTTCTTTATTCGCGTTAAGTAACCATTGATAATATGCATCTAAGTCGTAGCCAAACTGGGTTACTTTGCCGTCATCTACTAAGTAAAACTCATCGGCAGTATTTTTAAGCATATGGCGATCATGCGAAACGGTAACCATAGCGCCTTCAAAGCCTTGTAGTGCCATAACAAGTGCATGGCGCATCTCTAAATCAAGGTGGTTGGTTGGCTCATCCAGTAATAATAAGTTTGGTTTTTGATATACCAACATGGCAAGTACTAAACGGGCTTTTTCGCCGCCCGAAAACGGGGCTACAGGCTCAAGTGCTTTATCGCCAATGAAGGCAAAGCCACCTAAAAAGTCACGTAGTGATTGTTCAGTGGCTTTTGGGTCGAGGCGTTGTAAGTGCATTATTGCACTGGCTTTTAAATCAAGGGATTCCAGCTGATGCTGCGCAAAGTAACCAATATTTAATCCGTGATGCTGAATAACTTCGCCCGCTTGCGGCTCTAAATCACCAGAAAGTAGTTTAATTAGCGTTGATTTACCCGCGCCATTTCGACCTAATAAAGCAATTCGGCTACCTGGTACAAGGTTTAGCTCTATATTATTTAAAATGGTGACGTCACCATAACCCGCTTTGGCTTTATCTATTGTCATTAGTGGGTTTGGTAATGCTTTTGGCTCTGCAAACTCAAAGTTAAATGGCGAGTCGGCATGTGCCGGTGCTAGTTTTTCCATGCGTTCAAGCGCTTTTACACGGCTTTGTGCTTGTTTAGCTTTACTGGCTTTTGCTTTAAAGCGCGTTATAAATTGCTCTAAGTGTGCAATTTGATCTTGCTGCTTATCAAACATTGCTTGTTGTTGTAGTAAACGCTCTGCTTTTTGGCGCTCAAACTGCGAGTAGTTACCTTTGTACACATTGATAAGTTGCTTATCTACATGCCAAATTTGGTCAACCACCGCATCTAAAAACTCACGGTCATGCGATATAAGTACAAGGGTGCCGGTATAAGCACGTAAAAAGCGTTCAAGCCAATAAACGGCATCTAAATCAAGGTGGTTTGTTGGCTCATCAAGTAATAGTAAATCGGCGTCGCGTATTAATGCTTGGGCAAGGTTTAAACGCATACGCCAACCACCCGAAAACGAGCTGACAGGGTTTTCTATAAGGTTATTGGCAAAGCCTAAGCCGTGTAATAGCTCACCTGCGGTTGATTCAATGCTGTAGCCTTTAATGTTTTCAAGCTGAATATGTACTTTGGCTTGTGTGTCGCCATCGTTGTTTTTCTCGGCCTCACGCAGTGCTATGCGCATTGCGTAGTATTCTGGGTGGCCTTGAAGTACATAATCAATCGCGCTTATTTCAAGTGCAGGTGTCTCTTGCTTAACAGAGGCGATAGACCAATCTTTTGGAATGCTGCAGTTACCGGCATCTAGTTGCAGTTCTGATTTTAGTAAACCAAATAACGTTGATTTTCCACAGCCATTAGCGCCAACAAGGCCTACTTTGTGCTCTGGAAATAATGTAGCTGATGCGTTTTTTAATAAGGCTTTACCGCCACGAAGTAGTTCTATTTCTGAGATTTGGATCATGAATGCGTTACTTTGCTGTGCCCTTGTTAAGTTGGCGCTATCATAACATAGAACTTAATGCTCTTATCAAGCGTATCAACAAGTGAAGTTATACGATAAAATGACAGCAGTTCAAACCACAGGAAAAATGTTGTGAGACAAAAGAAGCGATTTATTGCTGGTGCATCGTGCCCTGACTGCAAAGCCATGGATACTATGATGCTATACAGAGAACATGATGTTGAAAAAGTAGAGTGTGTTGAGTGTGGTCATAAAATGGCGCAACCCGATAACGCTGTTCAGGCGTCTACTCGCCAATTTGAACAAGTAATTGGTGTATTTAAACCGGGCGACTAACCCGGTTTTTTATTGCCTAATTTTTACCGGTTTTAGTAATGCGGTGGAGGCGGCTCAGGTGCTTCAGACATCATAGACGATGATGACTGCGACTCTTTAATCTTCTCTGCTAGCAGCTCAGTTTGGCGTTTCATTTTTGCTAAAAGTTGCTGGTGCACTTTTATTTCATCATTTAAGACTTCAATCGTTTCGTCTTGAAAAGCCACCTTGGCTTCAAGTTCCATTAAGCGATGTTCAATTGTGTTCATTATTCTCTCGTATAATAAATCGCTCTGCGATACCGCTGGAGCTTTCGGTTAACAACGACTTACCGTTATCTGTAAATGTCACATCTAGCACCACCGCCGATTTAGGCTTACTGCCTTCGCGCGGGGTAACCTGCCAAGTTTGAATTTTTTCACCGCTTGGTATTTGCCACAAATCTACGCGCTTATTTGGCGAGCCGGTTGCAAGCAAAGTGCCTTGTTCGTTAAAGCGCACAGCAGTAAAAATTTTCTGACGCGCAATATACTTCAGTTTACTCACAAGATCACCTGTAGTCAGCTTCCATACATTTGCTTGTGCCATACTATCGGCCGTAAACGCATAGCGACCTTGTGGATCGAGCGTTACTTGGGTAACACGCGTTGGGTGATTAAAACGATGAATTACTTGCCCTGTACGTGTATCCCAAAAGTAAGCAACATAATCGTTAGAACCACTTAAGGCGTAGCGTCCGTTAGGTGATAGGTCAACGGTGTTAACTTTATCTTGATGACCTAAAAACTCAATACGACGTCCGGTTTCTAGGTTTACAAATACGACAACGCCGTCGCTACGGCCGTATAAAACACTACGGCCTTGATTGCTAATAGCAATATCGCGAATACTGGCTTTTTGTATTTTGTAATAACCTTTATTTTTGCCTGTGGCTATATCCCACACAGCAAACGTGGTTTTTTCGGCGGTAACAGCCACGCTGTTATCAAAAGCAATAGCAACGGCGTATACCAAACTGTCTTGATCTTGCTGCTGAAACCATTGGTATTTTAGTACCTGCTGTTGATTATCCCACAGGGCGACCCCATGGTTGATAGAGGAGATCAAACTGTATTTACCATCGTTTGAAAGTGTTGATGAAAACGCACCTTGTGCAGCATGTTCGTAACTTGCTACAGCGTGTTGTTTTTTATCGGTACAGGCGATGGCTAAAAAACAGCTAAATACGATTAAAAAAGTACGAAATATCGACATATTACAGGTATTTCCCCTTAACTCTTAGTGACTGAGAGGTTAGACTAGGACGCGTTAAATGCCTAGGTTGTTTGTCTAATCACTGGATATGTTTTTAGTTTAGCTAACAATGTGGAATTTAGTCATTAAACAAGCAGCCTATCATGTGGGCCGTTAATCTTTAACTAGTAATAATACATTAAAATGACAACTGCAAAGTGTGTCGGAGATTTAAAATGAAAAAGACGATTAGATTGTCATTGATTGCAGCGTCAGTTTTAGCGCTTACAGCTTGTAATCAAGAAGCAAAAAAAGAACAAGCTGAAGTTAAATTAGACACTGTAGAACAGCAACAAGCATACGGTATTGGTGCATCTGTAGGTAACTTTTTAAATAAAGACCTAGCAGACAAAACAGAAATTGGTATTGAGCTAGACCAAGCACTTCTAATCCGTGGTTTTGAAGATGCACTTGCTGGTAATGCAAAAATTGACGAAGAAAAAATTCGCGAAGTGTTAACTGAACTAGATACATCAGTACGTACTAAGCAAGAAGAAAAAGCAAAAGTAGAGTCTGAAAAAAGCAAAGAAGCGGGTGTTAAATACCTAGCTGACAACGCTAAAAAAGAAGGCGTTACAGTAACTGAGTCTGGCCTACAGTATGAAGTACTTAGCGAAGGCGATGGCGAAAAGCCAGTAGCAACTGATGTAGTTAAAGTACACTACAAAGGTACTTTATTAGACGGTACTGAGTTTGACAGCTCATATGCACGTAACGAACCTACAACTTTCCCTCTTAACCGCGTAATTGCTGGTTGGACTGAAGGTTTACAACTTATGTCAGTGGGTTCTAAGTACAAGTTCACTATTCCTTCAGAACTTGCTTACGGCGACCGTGACTTAGGTAAGATTCCAGCTAATTCAACACTTGTATTTGAAGTTGAATTACTTGAAACTCAAAATGAAGAAGCACCAGCACAATAATAAGTTTATTGTGTAAATGCAAAAAGGGACCTTAGGTCCCTTTTTTAATATGCGTAAATAACATATTAGTTTGCGTGATTAGAAAACAAGTTATCAATAAGCTCATCTTCAAGTGCAAAGCGTGCTTCTAATGCCTCACCAATAACAGACAAGTCATCATCAAAACCCTTTAACAAGTCTTCTTTGTCTACTTCAGCGTACTTATCATTAAAATCTAACGCTATGTCGGTTGTACTGGAAATACGCGGGTAAATAGAGTTTGCAAGCTCTTGGCTCTGTAAGCCCTTTTTTTCACATGCTTTTGCTATATCGTCATACACTTCAAAATGGCCCGCAGATAGGTAATCCATTAAAAGTTGGCAAAATGATTCAATTAGTTTTGGCTCTGGCAATGCTTGATCTTGTTTTTCGTACGGCGTAAAACCTGCAATTTTGCAATAAAGTACAATAAGGTCTTGGCGTTCGTTTAGCCATTTATCAATTACTGTGTGGCTACCACCCCATTTTTGTTGAGCTTTTTCTACACGCGTCAGCATAACTGTTCTCCTAGCTGGGTTGGTCTTTCAATTAGAATATAATAAGTTTATGTACATCAAGATATATTTAATTTGCGCGTATATCAACAAGTAAAGTTGAGCTACTTTGAGGGGTGTACCTTTTTATATAATCTAAGGCGAGAGATTTTATTTTAGGCAAGAAAAAACCACCAGTTACGGTGGTCTAATTTCTTTCAGTGACTTGTTATAACAAGCTTTCTTATTTTTATGAGATGATTTTTATTGTTATTATTTTAAAACTTTTATTTTTATTGTTTTAAGATTTTTATTGTTGTTTTTGTTAACGCGGGACAAACAATACCAAGGTTTTTGTAATGTTGCAAACATATTAATAGAAAGTTTTAAATGTTATTCTTTTTTGCTTGTTTTATAGTCAAAATGGATTAAAACACTCCATTCTATTGATCTACCTCTAGGTAAAGCTGTTTTCGTCCCTAAGCAATAGAGGGTGGATGAATATGGTGGTACAATCTTGCACAATTTATACAAGTCTTAGGATCATTTACGCCATGAGCGAATTAAAAAACGACCGTTATTTACGTGCACTTGCAAAACAACCTGTTGATGTAACTCCGGTATGGATGATGCGCCAAGCAGGACGCTATTTACCAGAGTATCGCGCTACACGTGCACAAGCGGGCGATTTTATGAGCCTGTGCCGTAATGCTGAGCTTGCATGTGAAGTAACACTGCAGCCATTACGTCGCTACCCGTTAGATGCCGCTATATTATTTAGTGATATTTTAACGATTCCAGATGCGATGGGTTTAGGTCTTTACTTTGAAACAGGCGAAGGCCCTAAGTTTGAACGTCCTATTTCATCACTTGCTGATGTTAAAAAAATTCCAAAGTTAGACCCTACAGACGAGCTTGGCTACGTAATGAACGCAGTAAGCACTATTCGTCGTGAACTTAAAGGTGAAGTACCACTCATTGGTTTCTCTGGTTCACCGTGGACCCTCGCAACTTATATGGTTGAAGGTGGTAGCAGCAAAGTATTTGGTAAAATCAAAAAAATGGCGTTTGCAGAGCCGCAAACACTTCATTTATTACTCGATAAGTTAGCTGACTCAGTTATTGATTATTTAAATGCTCAAATTAAAGCTGGCGCGCAATCGCTAATGGTATTTGACTCGTGGGGTGGTGTATTAAGCCCGCGCGATTACAACGAATTTTCACTGCAATATATGCATAAAATTGTAGATGGCTTAATTCGTGAATACGATGGTCGTAAAGTACCGGTTACTTTGTTCACTAAAAATGGTGGTCAATGGATTGAAGCTATTGCAGCAACAGGTTGTGATGCAATTGGTCTTGATTGGACTATTAATATTAGCGACGCTAAACGCCGTGTGGGTGATAAAGTAGCTCTACAAGGTAATATGGACCCATCTATGTTACACGGTACACCAGAGCGTATTCGCCAAGAAGTAGGCACTATTTTAGAAGACTTCGGTACAGGCAATGGCCACGTGTTTAACTTAGGCCACGGTATTACACCAGATGTAGACCCTGAAAATGCTGGTGTATTCATTAATGCAGTACATGAGCTAAGTGCTAAGTACCATAAGTAATAGCTACTTAAATAAACTTTAAAACTGTTTAAAAGTAAAAAACCCGCTAAGTTGCGGGTTTTTTGTTACCTATTTATAAAGGCTTTTAAAACTGCTTAGTTAAGCAGTTATTTAAATAAGCGATTTAAACCATTTAATGCCGCAACACGGTAGGCTTCAGCCATGGTTGGGTAGTTAAATGTGGTATTTACAAAGTAGTCGATATTATTGCCACCATTTTTTTGCTCCATAATGGCTTGGCCAATGTGAACAATTTCAGAGGCACGCTCGCCAAAACAATGTACGCCAAGTACTTCTTTGGTTTCAGTGTGGAATAATATTTTTAAACTACCTACTTCAGTACCAGCAATTTGCGCACGTGCCAAATGCTTAAACTGAGCACGGCCAACTTCATACGGTACTTTAGCGGCTGTAAGTTCTTGCTCTGTTTTACCTACTGAGCTCATTTCTGGGATGGTATAAATACCGGCCGGAATATCAACAATCAGTCTGTCGTCACAGTTACCACACGCAATTGCATCAGCAGCTATACGACCTTGGTCAAACGCAGCACTAGCAAGGCTTGGATAGCCAATTACATCACCTACGGCGTAAACGTTGTCAATTTCTGTTTGGTATGTTTCGTTAACTTTTAATTGGCCACGGCTATCGGCTTTTAAACCAATGGCTTCAAGGTTTAATGTATCTGTATTACCAGTACGGCCATTAGCAAATAAAATACAGTCAGCTTTTACGCGTTTGCCTGATTTTAAATGCATAATAACGCAGTCGTCACGCGTTTCTATTCGGTCAAACTCTTCGTTATGACGAATAACAATACCGCTGTTCCAAAAGTGATAGCTAAGCGCGTCAGATATTTCAGCATCCATAAAAGCAAGTAGTCGGTCGCGTGTATTAACCAAATCAACTTTAGCGCCTAAACCTTTAAATATAGAAGCGTACTCACAACCAATTACACCAGCGCCGTATATAAGTACGCGGTGAGGGTCGTGTTTAAGACCTAAAATAGTGTCGCTCTCATAAATACGAGAATGCGTAAAATCGACTTCTGGTGGGCGATAAGGGCGTGAGCCGGTTGCTATAACAATCGTTTTAGCAGTCAGTCGCTCAGTTGAACCATCATTTCTTTTTACTTCAATTGTGTGCTTATCTACAAAGCTCGCATCACCTTGAAACATATGAATGCGGTTACGATCGTAAAAGCTACTACGTAAATTAGATTGCTTAGAAATAACAGAACTGGCATGACGTAAAATATCAGGAAATGTTAAGCGGCTAGGGCGCTCACCAACATTAAATAACGGATTTGCTTTGTATTCAATATAGCGGCTAACAGAGTGGCGAAGCGCTTTTGAAGGAATTGTTCCCCAATGTACACAACCGCCACCAACTGATTCTTGGCGTTCAATAACCGCTACTTTTTTGTCATTTTTTGAAAGGTTCATGGCGGTACCTTCACCGCCAGGACCCGTGCCAATAATTATTGCATCATATTGGTATGTCACGGGTACTTTTTTTTGTTCTGGTTGTTTGGCCACAGCCACTCCTAAATTAATTAAAAGAGGCTTTTAATAACCTCGCATTAAGTGCTAGCCATGCCTGTTTTTGATTTTCCCAGGCGGCTTCCAACTCATGGTATTGTGCCATTAATGCTGAGCGTTCACACTGCTTTGCCATGTTATTTTTTTTAACTTCTAACACTTGTTTTTGTAGTGAACAATAATTTTGCAGTTTTTTCAGCAGTAAATCGTACTCTTGTTGTAATAATGTAATCTTATCTTGTGCTAAAGGCAATTTTGCAAGACGCGTTTGCGTTTTGCTCATTAGCGTTTCGGCCTTTGCTTTTTCGATACGTTCAACAGGTGTACGCTTTAGTTTATTAGCTAAACCAACAGCTGCTAAAGAGCGGATCATCCATTTTGTTGGATCGTAATGAAACCATTTAATACCGTTACGGTAGTCGCTTGCAAATATATGGTGGAAGTTGTGATACCCCTCACCGTATGTAAATAACGCTAAAAAGCCGTTATCGCGTGCCGTATTTTTTTCGGTGTATGGGCGAGAGCCCCAAATATGTGCAACCGAATTTATAAAAAAGGTAAAGTGTTGACTCAGTACTAAGCGTAGTAAACCTGCAAGAATTAACATACCCCACACATCACCAACTAATAAACCAAGTGCAAGAGGCAAACCTACGTTCATAGCAATAGCTAGTTTTAAGTAGTGCTTATGTTGCCACATAACGACTTTATTTCGTTGTAAATCACGACAATTACTATAGTCGTTGTAGCTATCGCCTTGGTAGTCACGTAACATCCAGCCGATATGGCTATACCAAAAACCATTGGTAGCCGCGTAAGGGTCTTTTATTGGGTCGTCAACTTGACCGTGATGTATACGGTGATCGCTACTCCAATGCAAAGCACTGTTTTGTAGTGCAAAAGCACCGCCAAGCGCAAAAATAAATTCAACAGCAGGGTGTGCGTTATAGGTTTTATGTGCCCATAATCGATGGTAGCCGGCAGTAATTGATAAGCCCGCATAAAACATGCAGCCTACAAAAGCAATCCAATGCGCGCTGGTAAATCCGTAGCTAATGGCGTACCAAGGTACAAGTGTGGCAGCCGCCAAAAAGGTTAGGCTAAAAAATAGGACGTTTGTCCAAATAATCGGTGGTTTATTCATAATTCTCAATCTCAGCGTACAACTGTAAGCTAAAATAGTATTTCAAACTCTTGTCGTCAAGTATTAGACTGGACAATTGAGCTAATATCACTAAATATTCATATAAAATAATTCAGGGAGCTGTTGATGTCGGGTGTTAGAGCGCAACAGAAACAAAAAACACGACAGGCGTTAATTCAAGCGGCATTTAATCAGCTGAGTGCTGATCATAGTTTTTCGAATTTAAGTTTACGCGAAGTAGCACGAGAAGCCGGTATTGCCCCAACGTCTTTTTATCGTCATTTTAAAGACATGGATGAGCTAGGTTTAACCATGGTAGACGAAGCCGGTTTAACCCTTCGCCAACTAATGCGTCAAGCACGCAGACGAATAGCAAACGATGGCGGCAGTGTTATAAATACCTCAGTGGTTACTTTTATGGAGTTTATTGATAACTCAAGTAACCAATTTAGGTTGTTGCTGCGAGAACGCTCTGGGACTTCTAAAGCATTTAGAGCCGCTGTAGCCCGCGAGGTAAAACATTTTATTTTAGAGCTGGCTCATTATTTAGAAAGTGAAACTAAATGTAATGCTATGCATGCCTATATTCAGGCGGAATCTATGGTAACGCTCGTATTTAATGCGGGTGCAGAGGCGCTCGATATAGAAGGATTGCAACGCGACGAATTGATTGAGCGCGTTATTTGGCAGCTGCGTTATATTACTCGTGGAGCCGGACATTACGTCAGAGAAAACACTGAACAAAGTTAGCAAATTTAAAAATTCATTGTAGATTTTTTGTGCCTATTTCTTTATATTAACGCACTATAATAACGGCATACCTTTTAGCCGTAACTAAATAATAAATAAGTCTCTTATTAAGAGAAAGCGAGGATGCAAATGCTCACCAAGGATCCGGTGAACTTAAATTACCCCCCACTATTTGAACAACCACATGATGAGCCTGAAAATTCAGAGTCTGTGGTTACATTCTCTTATTTAAGTCGTGCTCAGCTTTGCAAACTTCCTAAAGTGTTGCAAAGGCAACTGCAAGACAACTTATTTGGTGCGCTAGATAAACACCAAGCTGCGCGATTACGCGACGACACTCGGTGCCAATATTGGGCTAAAGACAAAGAGTGGAAAAAAGTACCGTACTCAGTTTTTAAACAAGCTAATACACGTTTGGCTGTTTACCCAAAACAAACTCAAGCACCAACAAAGTACTCGGGCGCGGTTAATAATGGTTCAGTTACATCATCGCAAACAGCGTTGCAAAACAATACTTTTATAAATAACACAGTAATGACGCCAAGCACTTCTGCATTTATAAACAGCCAATCAGCTGCGCAAAATAGTCCGCAATTTATAAATCAGCAAAGTTATAATCAAAAACCTAAAAAAGCAGCGCAACCTATACAACAACATGCGCCCGCTGTACGCATTTATAAGCCAGAGCTAAACAGCACAATGCTACTAAAAGCGTCTCACACTGTTAGGCAAAATTTTACAACCCACGTACTTAGCGCCGCCGAAACCGTAGAGCAATTAGCACAGCAATATACCGGCTATAAAAATGCCAATTTAATTTACGATTACAACCTAGGTTATAGCGAGCGCAAACCTGCTAAAGCAGGCACAAGCTTAACAGTCCCCAATGGTTGGAAACTTAATATAGAAGGCTCATGCAGTAACAGCCGCAGTGTAGTTATTCAGTGGCAAGGGCCAACAAGTGGTCAAATAACACTACAACTAGAAAAAAAACGCCCCGACGAAGTCTCGTTTTGGCAGCACTACGCTGAGGTAAAATCGGGTCTTTATAATGTTACGGTAACGGCAAGTGGCGCAACCGACACCACCACATTTACTGTTGAACAACCCACTTTAGCCTACGAAATAGAACTACTCGACGAAGCTGGCGAACCACAAGCTAATATGGGCTACAAAATACGCCTACGCAACGGCCACATTATTACCGGGCAACTTGATCAAAACGGTTATGCCAACGTATCAGGCCCCGACTTTGAAAATGCTAAAGTCAGCTTTTTTGAACTCGACAGCGAAGATTGGTCTGTAGGCAAAGTTTAAGGATACACAATGACCCAACAACACACCGTAGCCCAAGGTGAAACGCTATTGCGCATAGCAAAGCAATACGGCTACCAAACATCTAAAGCGCTTTACAACCACCCAAGCAACGCAGAGTTTAAAGCCCTACGCCCCGATCCTAATTTAATTTACCCGGGCGATAAAATCACGATTCCACCAAAAAAAGAAAAGTTTATACCGCTGCGCACCAACAGCATTAATAGCTTTGTTGTACAAAACGAAAAAGAGTATTTTCGCCTGCAAGTATCGTACGACGACGGTGATGATGTAGCCGGTAAACGCGTAGTAATCACCATTGGTAGCCAAACAATAGATACCGTACTGCAAAGTGATGGGCTTATTGAGGTAGAGCTTAATAATAACGACGCCCTAACCGGCACCGTTGATTTATACTTAAATGAAGGCGAAACCACACCAACTAAAAGCTTTGCGGTACAAATAGGCAACCTAGATCCAATAGAAACCCTCTCGGGTGTGCAAGGTAGGTGCAATATGCTGGGTTTTGATTGTGGTACGGTTGATGGTGTTATGGGTCAAAAAACTCGCATTGGTGTAAAGGAATTTCAGTACGAGCACGATCTCGACATAGACGGCATACCAGGCCCTAAAACCAAAGCAAAACTACAACAAGTATTTGGGAGTTAGTATGAGTGCCTCGCACAGTATGCCAATGGTAGTAAATAACATAAACCCGTTAACTATGGTTAAGCCCGCTTTTGTATTTATGTATCAGGTCGACCCAAATTCGCCAAAGTACGATAAAGAGCAGCTTATACTCATAAATAAACAACATAGTTGGCAACAGGTACAGTCTATAGCCAGTGTGAGGCTTGATTCCACGTGGGTAAAAATAAAATTTACTAATATTCCTCAAAGTGGCAACTTTGATTTAATGCAAGACCCAAATGATGGCCAGCCAGCTTATTATATTTTCGACAATGTCCCATTCAGTGAGCTTTACGATCAAACGCCAGAATCCGTTTTAATGGCAGAAATAGTAGAAGAGTAAGTGGAAGCACTTTGCCTCAATAACACAAGTTTTAATGAGTGCGCTTATTTATATTACTTCGTAAATAAGTGCATGTAGTAAAAGGATAGTTTTAATGACATTTTTAAAAAATCACAGCATGCTTTGCGCCCTCAGCGTTTGTTTTAGCTTATTGCTAAGCGGTTGCTCAGAGCCCTCATCGCAAAGTTCACCACAAGCAGAGGTTGATGTTGCCAAATACCCATGGGCTAAAGAGCACAAAAACCACCCAGAGTGGCCACTTGAAATACGCGAAGAGGTGTATGGCGATGCAGATACATTTTCAACCCCGCGGTTAATGTTTTGGAATAAATATAAAGGCAGTGAAGTGCGCACGCTGTGGTCATCACGGTTAGATGGCTCAGACAGGCGTCGTATTATTCCTGAAAAAATATTTACCCAAATGGAGCCTGCCGGATTGCATCCACCAGCACGCTCACCAGATAACCGTTATATTGCTATTTCGGGCTATATAAATGATAGAGCAACTCGTCAGCTTTACGACACCAAAGAGAGAAAACTAATCACCATGTCAGCTGGAGGAGGAGTCCCTCATTTTAATTGGACGTCGGACAGTGAAAACGTCATTTTTTATGCCAATGGCGAGCACTATAATTATAGCGTATCTACATGCACACTTACCAAACGAAAGACAATTTATTCTTTAGGGTTATTTTTGTTGCCAGGCGATAAAGAATTTTTAGCAGTTAGGCATGATGGCTTTTGGATACATAAGTTTAATGGCGAAGTGGTTCGCAAAGTTAATTTTGGTTTTCCACGCAAATGGGAAATGAAAAATCCGCAGGTTTCACCCGATGGCAAATATTTAGCGTTTATGACGCATGTTAGACCAAAAGCACATTTTCACTGGGTAAACATTGCAAACCCTGAGGTTAAGCATTCAGAGATAGGCGAAGGTGGTGGTACTATTTTTTCTCCAAAAGAGGACTATCAATTGGAGTTTGCAGCAAAGTTTTCAAAAGAGGCTGATAAGGACGGTTTTTATCCCTCAAAGCGGATTATAAGAACAAAAAATATAGCAACAGGTGAGCAAACAGAGGCGTTAGTCAAGGAGAAGGGCATTTGGGGGATGAGAACCTTGTCTCCTATCGTGATTACTAATTTAGCAGCGCAAGGGTTATAACTATGCACGATATAAGCAAAGGAAGTGCCAGCCCCGTTGTGTATCTACTCACTGGGTATTTTGAAAAGGAATTACCGGTAACTAAGTTAACGCCGCTAACAAACCGTATTGTGGTGGCGGAAGATCCAGCAACTGCGATATATAATGAAAAAAAGCCGGTAGTGCTAAAAACTAATGCTGCGGGTATTATTTCGACCTTAGATAATGAAACCTTAGCGACGCGCCAGCCTTTCCATGCACACAAGAGTCGGCCGATTATAATTCCTCCTTTGGAGTCAGTTAGCTTGTTAGCAGTAAATAATCCTTCTGGCTGGGCAGAAAACTTCATTAGTTACTTAAGCGATTACCGCAAAGTTGAAAGCTCGGGTTCTGCTCAAGAAACTGATAAGGCTTCACCGCCACCATTACCTATTTTAACTCTGCAAACTGTGCCAGTTAGTAATTTAAAAACGCCAATAATATCTTCGCAAAATGGGGCTGTGATTAGTAAGAATGACCAAGATTACACCGACTGGTATACAAGTGAGATTACTGCAAAAAACGTTAAAAAAATTAATGCATATATACTAGCTAAAACGCGAGCAGTAATACTAAGTATTAATCCAAAGGTACCTCTTCTCTCTCCCGGCGAAAATATTGTTTTGTCACCACCAGTGGGTGAGGACATATTTACTACTTTCGATCCTAAAACTAATTTAGCGGTCATATCTGGTACTGATAAAAAACTACTAAATGGCTTATATCGTATTAAAATAAGATTAGATGCTGAGTTACTAAATGCTCAAAAGCTACGTTGGTGCAATAAATCTTTTCAATTTGATGGCACATATTACTACTACGAACTTGCCGAAATGATCCGCTTTGATATAAAAAATGAGGCAGGTGAGTTTGATGTAATTAATTGCGACCCGTTTTCAGTTGAAGAGGCAATAATAAAGCAATTCCCTCGCTTTTATAGCCACTTAATAAGCTATGCCAAAGATTTAAAAACCGAGCATGCCACGTATGACCCTAAAAATATTAGTGTTAAAGATGAAAACGGTAAAGAAGTTGGCCGCGCAAAAGTTAGCGATGAACCAATAAAAATAGCCAGCGGCTTTGAGAGCTTTTGCCATGGATGGGCGGTGGCTAAAGGCCGTGCACAATTAGCCGCAGGGTTAATAAATACCGATATAACCGCTAGCGCCAGTAACGGTAATTTTACCACTAATGGTAAGTTTGTTTTAGGGAGTAAAATTGCTAAAGCAATACACGGACATTTAGAAACATATGAAGACAAGGCAATACAAGCAACGCTAGATGCCGTGTTTGCTATGCAAGATGGGCAGGATGCTTGGAACAAGCTACGTGAAGCTCGCGCAGCCTTTACAACCGATGCTTGGCGGCAAGCACTTGCAGAAAATTTGTGGCGCTTACCAGCTAACACACCAGCAGCAATGGAAAGCTATAATAAAAGTTTAGGTAAAAAGCTTGGCATTCCTAAGGTGGCAATGGATGCAGCAGGTAATGCACTCAATATAGCTGACTTAACCACAAATATTGTAGCGCTTGGGCAAACTACGTTGCAGCAATTTGGTACAAATATCCCTAATTTAGCGCAAGCTAAACAGCACTATAAAACGGTTGCTAACGATTACTTTGAGCATTTAAGTGCCAAAGAAATTGTAAAAGATGTCGTAATTGAAGGAACGTTTTCGCTTAATAGCGAGCAAGTAACCGATGATTACCGTAATACCATTTTGCAGCAAAGCGAGGCCGTTATAAAAGCGCTTAAGCAAAATGAGAGCCTTAAAGTGACTGTGGCAGGCCACACCTGCGATATAGGTAATTACGATTATAATATAGCGTTATCTGAGCGACGAGCAGAGGCTGTTAAGCACATTTTAGTGACCCAAGCAGGCATTGATGAGGCACGTATTGAAGTGCTAGGGCTGGGTTATGCTCAACCACTTATAAATAATAAAGATGAGGCAAGCCGAGCACAAAACCGCCGTGTACACATTGCCGCATATGCTATTAGCCAAATAAATGTTTGCCCGTCTCGTGAAGGTATGGATAGTTTAGAGCGTTTTCGTAATTTAACCGTAGCCAATGATATAAAAGTAGATGAAACAGGCGACGATATGGCGTGGCAAATGATTAACATTGCTCTGGGTGTTATGGCATTTATCCCGGCAACAGCTCCCATTGCTGCGGCAGTAGCGGTAATAAAAGCGGGTGGCGCTATTGCTACGTCGGCTGCGAATTTAATGGATGAAGCACTCCTCGATAACGCCTGTAAACATTATTACGCAGAAATTCAGCGAGATAAACGCTTAGGCCAAGAGTGTGCAGCTAACCAAGGTATGATGCATGAGCTATTAAGTGAATATAATAAAGACGGAAAAACGCAACAAAGTACACAATGGGCAGCTCAATTTAGGTTGCGCTCAGAGGCCATATCGGGCCTTATGGGGTTACTACTTAGGGCCCAGCGTGAAGGTGATAAAAGCCAGTATTATTCAAACTTAGAGCGCTATAAAGTAAAACAATACATAGAAAACTTTTTATTAGGTGATAGCTGGGCACTACCTAATTTACCTGGTGCATCAATTAGGATGGATACATTTTGGGTGTTCTTAATTGATAGCATTACCAGTCAAAAGCAAAGTACCGATGGTGATAAAAAAGCACTTTACGGCTTTAGTGACAACTACAGCTTGCTAGATAAAGCGGCACGTAAAGCCGCAGTTACAGATCCTGAAAACACGCTTTATTTGCAATCGCAATTTAACCCGTATGGTTTTTATATGATGACGGTGCCAACAGTAGCGCGTGAACATAATTATATTACGGCTGAATTTCAAAATTACTTCCCCATTCACACATTTGCCACGCAAGAAAAAGAAGGCAGTAAATACCTCGAAAGCTTTGCAAACACATTTGAACCAGTATTTTCTGACTATGGTGAGGCGAGTTATCACCACAGCGCCATATATTATCAAGACCAGACTTCAAAAAAATGGTTGCCAATTATTGCCAATAAACTAAAGCGTTTAACGCCATTCACCCCGATTCGTGTTCTTGTTGTGTTTAACGGCACGATGACCGGTATTGCACCTATTACATTTAAAGTAACGCGCTGTGATGGCGTAATAAATAACGAACTTGCTTATAAAGAGCTTGTAAGGCCGCTTGTAGAGTCTGAGCTATTAAATAATGAAAAGCATTTTGCAGGAAAGTTTGGTTGTGTATTTACACCATTTTTTCAATTAGGGCCAAAAACGTATTTAGGTACCAAGCCTATGGTGCACGAAGAAGCCTTTTACTCGATTATAAACGACTCTGCACTTGAATATTATCAAGATGACAATTTTTCTGATATGCGTTATTACATTGGTGCACAAGTTGGTAGTAGCAGTAAGGTTGTATTGCCACTAATGGGGGAGCGTAAAGATAATAGTGATGAGATGATTTTTGAGTCTGACACTGCGGAGGTCCTCTATGCCTTAGGCTTAAGAAATAAGTTTGTGGCGAATGAGTTTTATGTTGATTTAAATACAAAGCGTAATGGTGGTAATGAAGAGTCACTATTAATAAAAGATTTTTTAACGAGCAGTAGCTCAAGCTTTGTATATCCAGAGCTTTTTGCTGGGGAAAAAAGCATTAGAATTTTGGTGCGCTTTGGTGGTGAGGGTAAACCTTATTTAACAACCAGTAAAATACAAAGGCAAGGGCAAGTTATTCGTTTGTTTAAGAGTGAATTTGTTGCCGCACAAAGTTTAGGGTTTAAAGTACGCCAGTTTGGCGATGACATAATATTTGATGACTTTGATTGGAATATCCAAGTCGATATTATGGTTGTAGCCACCTGTACAGAGCTAGAGTCTGATAATTATACAAAAAAACTCATTGGTTTAGATTGGCGTAGTGTGCCATGTGATTTAATACTGCAGCAAACTATTGGTATTAATGATAAAGGCCCGAAGTATCAGTCAAAACTTTGCTATTTAGGCAAGGCTACACGTAATGCAAATAAAGGTTATAAAACAGAGCGTATTTTAAATAAAATGGTGGACATATGGCATGACGATGACTATCAATTTGAGGATAAGTGGTATGACAACCAGTGCCAAATTGATGAGCAGGTAGGCCCAGAGTATGAAGAGTTAATTGAATTATTGAATAACGCAGGCTCTGATAACGAAAAAGGTAAACAGGGTCGAGCGCTGCTTAATTGGCATAATAAAGACGCTGAAGCATTTGCCGGTGAAGAGCAGGTTTTTGTTTTTGCTGCAAATTTTAGTTTGAAATATGACTCACCGAAGCGTGTTGAAGTAAACGGCTTAAGGCCTTTTGGAGACATATTTACAAGCCAATTTAGTGATATATTTACTGACAAAGAAGACCGGCAATATACTATGGAGCTAGGTATAGCTAGCTTTAACTCAGCGGGAAATTCGGGCTTTAATTTTAATGATATCGGTTCGATGACCGATAAAATTAGCAACCATGGCTTGCAGTTAAAGTTACCACTACCGAACCCTACAAATAGCAATTTGCCTTGGGGTAAAACACTACCAGAGGCTGATTTAAAAGAATTAGCCGCTCAGCTAAATAGCGATCATTCAACTCCATCACAAAAAGACCTATATAAGCGCTTGTCAGAGGAAGGGTTGACTGAAGATGAAGTGAAACAGTGGTTTGTTGAAGATGCTACAAAGAGGAAAGTAAGGCCGCTAGGAGCTTTTAAAAGCGAATAAATTTATTCGTAATTCAAGTAGTTACTACCAACATAACTGAGCGCAACAGCGCAATTATAGTAAGAATAAAAAGCTCATGAATATGAGCTTTTTATTCATTAGGGTATGGACATAGTGTGCAGAACTGCTCAGTACTTTAACTGCTTAAAAGGACTTTAATAATGACGGTTTTAGAAAATCACAGCGTGCTTTGCGTGCTCTCTCTTTGTGCCAGCTTATTGCTAAGCGGTTGCTCAGAGCCCTCATCGCAAAGTTCACCACAAGTAGAAGTTGATGTTGCTAAATACCCATGGGCAAAAGAGCATAAAAACCATCCAGAGTGGCCACTAGAAATACGCGAAGAGCTGTATGGCGATGCAGATACATTTTCAACCCCGCGGTTAATGTTCTGGAATAAATATAAATATAGCGAGGTTTATACGCTTTGGTCATCAAAACTTGATGGCTCAGACCGGCGCCGTATTATTCCTGAAGAAATATTTAACCAGCTGGAGCCCGCGGGATTGCATCCACCAGCACGCTCACTAGATAACCGTTATATCGCTATTTCGGGCTATATAAATGACCGAGCGACTCGTCAGCTTTACGATACTAAAGAGAAAAAGCTAATCACCATGTCAGGCGGGGGCGGCTACCCTTGGTTTAACTGGACTTCAGACAGTGAAAACGTCATTTTTTACTCAGATGGCAAAAACTTTAATTACCATGTACCAACAGGGGAGCTAACCCCTCGACCTCAAATTCACCACAGCGGCGCTGCTTTTTTACTTCCGGGTGATAAAGAGTTTTTAGCCATAAAGCACGATGGTTTTTGGATACATAAGTTTAATGGTGAAGTGGTTCGCAAAGTTAATTTTGGTTTTCCTAAAGCGTGGGAAATGAAAAACCACCGTATTTCACCTGATGGTAAGTATTTAGCGTTTATGACTCACTTAAGGCCAAAAGCACATTTTCATTGGGTTAATATTGCTAACCCTGAAATAAAACATTCAGAAATAGGGGAAGGTAATGGCGTTATTTTTTCTCCAGAGGAAGATTATCAATTGCAGTATGTAACAACGTTTTCAAAAGAGCGTGGTGAAAACGGCTTATATCCTTCAAGGCGTATAATAAGAACAAAAAATATAGTGACCGGTGAGCAAGCTGAGGCACTAGTAAAAGAAAAGAGAATTTGGGGTCTGGATACATTAGGTCCAATAGCTGTTACAAATTTAGCAGCAGAAGGAAAATAAAATGCATGAAATGAGCAAAGGATCTGCAAGCCCATTAGTTTACTTATTAACTGGTTATATTGAAAACAATAAATCATAAAAAGTTTTAATGAGTGCGCTTATTTATATTACCTCGTAAATAAGTGTATGTAGTAAAAGGATAGTTTTAATGACGGTTTTAAAAAATCACAGCGTGCTTTGCGTGCTCTCTCTTTGTGCCAGCTTATTGCTAAGCGGTTGCTCAGAGCCATCATCGCAAAGTACAACAAACACAACAGCCGTTGATGTTGCTAAATACCCATGGGCTAAAGAGCACAAAAACCACCCAGAATGGCCACTAGAAATACGCGAAGAGGTGTATGGCGATGCAGATACATTTTCTACACCACGGTTAATGTTTTGGAATAAATACAAATACAGTGAAGTACGCACGCTGTGGTCATCACGGTTAGATGGCTCAGATAGGCGACGCATAATTCCTGAAGAAATTTTTACCCAACTGGAGCCTGCGGGATTGCATCCACCAGCACGCTCACCAGATAACCGTTATATCGCTATTTCGGGTTATATAAATGACCGAGCGACTCGCCAGTTATACGATACTAAAGATAAAAAACTAATCACTATGTCAGCTGGAGGAGGACACCCTTCATTTAATTGGACTTCAGATAGCGATAATGTGATTTTTTATGCAGATGGTAAGCATTACAATTACAACGTATCCACAGCCACACTTACGAAACGAAAGACAATTTATTCTTTAGGGTTATTTTTGTTGCCAGGCGATAAAGAGTTTTTAGCAGTTAGGCACGATGGCTTTTGGATACATAAGTTTAATGGTGAAGTGGTTCGCAAAGTTAATTTTGGTTTTCCGAAAGCGTGGGAAATGAAAAACCACCGTATTTCACCAGACGGCAAGTATTTAGCCTTTATGACCCACGCTAGACCAAAGGCGCATTTTCACTGGGTGAATATTGCAAACCCTGAAATAGAGCACTCAGAAAAAGGGGAGGGTGGTGGAGTGATATTTTCATTGGATGAAAATATCACGCTTAAATTTGGTTTTAACCCGATGGGCGAGGTTGATGAGCTTGGTAAACCTGTTACTTATAGCATTATCACTAGAACCAATATTTTAACAGAAGAGAAACGCATTACGCGTACTAAAGAAATGAATATTTGGGGCCTTAACGTATTAGCACCCATCGCTATTGCCAACCAACAGGCACAGAATAACTAACCATACATGCCTTTCTCCAAATAAAAGGCAAAAAGGACTTTAATAATGACGGTTTTAAAAAATCACAGCGTGCTTTGCGTGCTCTCTCTTTGTGCCAGCTTATTGCTAAGCGGTTGCTCAGAGCCCTCATCGCAAAGTTCACCACAAGTAGAGGTTGATGTTGCTAAATACCCATGGGCTAAAGAGCACAAAAACCACCCAGAGTGGCCACTCGAAATACGCGAAGAAGTGTATGGCGATGCAGATACATTTTCTACACCACGGTTAATGTTCTGGAATAAATACAAATACAGTGAGGTGCGCACACTGTGGTCATCACGGTTAGATGGTTCAGACAGGCGCCGTATTATTCCAGAAGAGGTATTTCAAAAGCTTGAATCTATTAGTATACATTCACCAGCACGCTCACCAGATAACCGTTATATCGCTATTTCGGGCTATATAAATGACCGAGCGACTCGTCAGCTTTACGATACTAAAGAGAAAAAACTAATTACCATGTCAGGCGGGGGCGGCTACCCTTGGTTTAACTGGACTTCAGACAGTGAAAACGTCATTTTTTACTCAGATGGCAAACACTTTAATTACCATGTACCAACAGGGGAGCTAACCCCTCGACCTCAAATTCACCACAGCGGCGCTGCTTTCTTACTCCCGGGCGATAAAGAGTTTTTAGCGATAAAACACGATGGCTTTTGGATACATAAGTTTAATGGTGAAGTAGTACGCAAAGTTAATTTTGGTTTTCCGAAGGAGTGGGTGATGAGAAATCATCGAATTTCCCCAGATGGTAAATATTTGGCGTTTATGACACATGGAAGAGACGATTTTCACTTCCACTGGGTGAATATTGCAAACCCTGAAATAGAGCACTCAGAAAAAGGGGAGGGAAATGGCGTTATTTTTCCTCCAGAAGAAGATTTCCTATTAGAGTATACAATAAAACATTCAAAAGAGCGTGATGAAAAAGGTTTCTATCTTTCAGAGCGCGTCATAAAAACAAAAAACATTGTGACAGATGAGCAGTTAGAGACGTTAATAAAAGAAAAATATATATGGGGTATGAGATCTTTAACTCCTATCGCTATTACAAACTTAGTAGCTCAAGAAAGGTAGTATTGATTATGCACGATATTAGCAAAGGATCTGCAAGCCCAGTAGTTTACTTATTAACAGGATACTTTGAACAGAATGAATCGATTCTATCGATATGAAAGTAGGTTCAATGTAACTCAAATCACTTTGACTATTTTGTCGATAAAGTGAGTAATGGCACTTTTTAATTATTAAACATGGGATTACTTTATAAGCCCAGATAAAAATAATAAAACTTATCTAATCGGGGATCACTTTAAAGCCGATTTGATTATGGTGACAAGAAGCGTGTTTGGTATTTTTAATCTTGTTATTTGAGGTTTATTGGTTTTTATTTTCTTTAAGGTTGTGTTTTAAAGGTGTTTTGTGGAATTTTTATGCTTGCTTCCGTCGCTTTGTAATGTTAAAAATAGGCTTCACTGAACACACACACAAGAAAACAAGATGCATATTATTCGTTTAATTACACTAAAACTTAACCTCTTACTGCTATGGCAAGTAAGCGGGGATTAGTGTGTTTGCATCGAGTTGAACACTAAAAACCCCGCAATTGCGGGGTTTTTTTTATCTCGCGGCTGGGATTAATTGAAATTTGGATAACATAGGAATGAGGGGCAGTTATGCAAGAGCAAGATAAAGTATGGATTTTTGATACCACCTTACGTGATGGCGAACAGGCGCTTAAAGCGAGCCTTACTGAAGATGATAAAATTCAATTAGCACATACAATTAGCCGCTTGAATGTGGATGTGATGGAAGTGGGTTTTCCGGTTTCGAGCCCTGCTGATTTTCGCTCGGTGCAACGTATTGCAACCGAAGTAAAAGGCCCGATTATTTGTGGTTTAGCGCGCTCAGTTGCTAAAGACATTGAAGCCTGTGGCGAAGCACTTCGTACAGCTCAGCAAAGCCGTATTCATACTTTTATTGCTACAAGCCCTTTGCACCTTGAACATAAATTGCGTATGAGCCTAGATGATGCAACGGCAATGGCGGTTAAATCAATTAAATTAGCGCGTAACTACACAGACGATGTTGAGTTTTCGTGTGAAGATGCCGGTCGTACGCCGCATTGGGATTTATGTAAAATTGTTGAGCAGGCAATTAATGCCGGAGCTTCAACTATTAACTTGCCAGATACCGTTGGTTTTGTAACGCCAGACGAATACGCCGCGATGATCCGCCATTTAATGAATAACGTGCCAAATATTGATAAAGCGCGTTTAAGTGTGCATTGCCACAACGATTTAGGTTTAGCCGTAGCAAACTCGGTGGCTGCAGTGCAAGCCGGAGCACGTCAAATTGAGTGTACTATTAATGGCATTGGTGAGCGTGCTGGTAACTGCTCACTTGAAGAAGTGGCGATGATCATGAAAATGCGCCACGACCACTTAAAAGTATACACAGATATTAAAAGTGAAGAAATTTACCGCGCATCTCGCCAAGTGGCTAAAATTTGTAATATGCCAGTACAGCCAAATAAAGCGATTGTTGGCGAAAACGCCTTTGCACACAGCTCTGGCATTCACCAAGACGGTGTATTAAAAGCGCAAAATACTTATGAGATTATGTCGCCAGAAAGCGTGGGTGTGCCAAGCAACCAATTAAATATGACTTCGCGTTCGGGTCGTCATGTTATTGAGCATCGCCTAGAAGAATTAGGCTATCAAAAATCTGATTACGATATGGATGGCTTATATAAAAGCTTTATCGAATTGGCTGACCAAAAAGGCACAGTATACGATTACGACCTTGAGGCGATGATTTACTTTAATCAAATTAACGACAAAGACGAAAAATACCAATTAGAATTTGTTAACTCAGCCTCTAACTCACAATCGGTAGCAAGCTCTACTATTGGAATGCGCATTGATGGCGAAGCTAAACAAGAAGCCGCGACAGGTAATGGCCCAGTTGAAGCTTCGTTTGCAGCTATTGAGCGCTTAACCGGTATGAGCGTTGAAATGATTGAATATAACTTAGAAGCGACAGGCCAAGGTGCAAGCTCATTAGGCCAAGTAAATATTATAGCTAAATACGATGGCCGACCTTACCACGGTGCGGGCATTGCAGCGGATGTGGTTGAAGCGTCGGTACGCGCCATGATCCGTGTTTATAACTTAATTTATCGTGCACAAAAAGTGTCTGATTTAAAACAACAAAGGAAAGCAGGATGAGTAAAACAAACTACAGCGTTGCGGTATTAGCTGGCGACGGTATTGGTCCAGAAGTAATGGCAGCAGCAGAGCAAGTACTTGATGCTGTGAGCAATAAGTTTGGTTTTACCCTAAACCGCGAGCATTATGCAATTGGCGGCGCAGCCATTGACGAATTTGGTAAAGCATTACCAGAGAGTACACTTACTGCGTGTGAAAACTCAGACGCTATTTTATTTGGTTCGGTAGGCGGTCCTAAATGGGAAAACTTACCACCAAACGAGCAGCCTGAGCGCGCATCGTTATTGCCGCTTCGTAAGCACTTTGGTTTGTTTTGTAATTTACGCCCTGCACAGTTATTACCTGCATTAAGTGCAGCGTCGCCACTTCGCGCTGATATCAGCGAAAAAGGGTTTGATATTTTATGTGTGCGCGAACTAACTGGCGGCATTTACTTTGGTGAAAAAGGCCGCAGTGGTGAAGGCGCAGAAGAGTTTGCATTTGATACGCAAACATACTCACGAAAAGAAATTGAACGTATTGCACGCTTTGCTTTTGAAGCGGCAAAACTACGTAGTAACCATGTTACCTCTGTTGATAAAGCAAACGTATTAGCATCAAGCGTATTATGGCGCGAAGTAGTAACCGAAGTAAGCAAAGACTACCCAGAAGTAAGCCTAGATTATATATACGTAGATAACGCCGCTATGCAGTTAGTTAAGCAGCCTAGCCAATTTGATGTATTACTTTGCGATAACTTATTTGGCGATATTTTGTCAGATGAGTGCGCCATGATCACAGGTTCAATGGGCTTATTACCATCGGCAAGTTTGAATCAATCAGGTTTTGGATTGTACGAGCCAGCAGGCGGTTCAGCACCAGATATTGCAGGTAAAGGCGTTGCAAACCCAATAGCACAAATTTTAAGTGCCGCATTAATGCTACGTTACTCGCTAGGGCAAGACGAAGCTGCACGCACCATTGAAAAAGCAGTAGCAGAAGCCGTAGAAGCAGGCGTTGGCACACCAGATATATATCCAAATGCAGGTTACAGCACAAGCGATGTGGCAGCAGCCATCGTTTCACGCATTTAATAACATATTAAAGTTGCAGCACCGTTATGCTGCAACTCAAACAGATTAGGGAATTAGCAAGTGGCCCAAACGTTATACGAAAAAATTTGGCAATCACATACCGTTGCCAGCATAAACGAGCAAACCGACTTACTTTATATTGACCGCCATTTAGTGCATGAAGTTACTTCTCCGCAGGCTTTTGCTGGTCTACGTGAAAAAAACCGTACTGTACGTTGCCCAGAAAAAACCTTTGCAACGATGGATCACAACGTATCGACTAAGAGCCGATCACTTGATGCGGCAAGCGAAGTATCTAAAAACCAATTAATGGCGCTTGATAAAAACTGTAAAGAGTTTGGTATTGTGCTTTACGATTTAAACTCAATTAATCAAGGTATTGTGCACGTAATGGGCCCAGAGCAAGGTATTACTTTGCCTGGCACAACCATTGTATGTGGCGATAGCCATACCTCTACGCATGGTGCGTTTGGCGCATTAGCGCATGGTATTGGTACGTCTGAGGTTGAGCACGTATTAGCAACGCAAACGCTACAGCAAAAAAAGGCGAAATCGTTAAAAATTCAAATTAACGGTGTATTGCGTCCAACGGTTACGGCTAAAGATTTAATTATGGCGGTAATTGGCAAGTTAGGTACCGCTGGTGGCACAGGTTATGTAGCAGAGTTTTGTGGTGAAGGCATTGAAGCGCTTTCAATGGAAGCCCGTATGACGCTATGTAATATGAGCATAGAAATGGGTGCAAAAGCGGGTTTAATTGCATCTGACCAAATTACTTATGATTACTTAAAAGGTCGTCCGTTTGCACCAAAAGGCGCAGATTTTGATGCAGCCGTTGAATATTGGGAAACATTAAAAACGGATGAAGGCGCACACTTTGATTTAGTTGTTGAGCTAAATGCCGACGACATTCAGCCGCAAATTACCTGGGGCACAAGCCCAGAGCAAGTAATTGGTGTTGATGAGTGCATACCCGATCCAGACCAAGAACCAGATTTAATTAAAGCCGATGCTATTCGCAGCGCGCTTAAGTACATGGATTTAAAAGCGGGTGATAAATTATCAAGCGCGAAAGTAGACACGGTATTTATTGGCTCATGTACAAATAGCCGCATTGAAGATTTACGCGCAGCTGCAAAAATTGTTGAAGGCAAACATGTGGTAGCCGGCATTGAAGCGTTAATTGTACCGGGCTCTGGCTTAGTTAAAAAACAAGCCGAAGACGAAGGCTTAGCTGATATTTTTAAAGCCGCTGGCTTTGAATGGCGCGAACCAGGTTGTTCTATGTGTTTAGCGATGAACGATGACCGCCTAGGAGCAGGCAAGCGTTGTGCATCTACTTCTAACCGTAACTTTGAGGGCCGCCAAGGTCGTGGCGGGCGTACCCATTTAGTTAGCCCTGCAATGGCGGCAGCCGCTGCAATACATGGTCACTTTGTTGATATTAGAGGAGAAGCCTAATGAGCGTATTTTTTAGTGGCTTAATGGCCCCACTTGATAAAAACAATGTAGATACTGACCAAATTATCCCTAAGCAGTTTTTAACATCAACTAGCCGCGAAGGCTTTGATGCGGCATTGTTTTATGATTGGCGTTACCTAGATAACGACGAGCCAAACCCTGACTTTATTTTAAACCGCCCATGCTACCAAGGCGCGCAAATATTATTAACGCGCGACAACTTTGGTTGTGGCTCATCTCGTGAGCATGCTCCTTGGGCGCTGAAGCAATATGGTTTTGAAGTTATTTTGGCTGAAAGCTTTGCAGATATTTTCTTTAATAACTGTGGTAACAACCAAATGTTAGCCATAGCGTTACCTGCCGATACGCTTGAGCAATTGTTTGTACTTAGCGAGCAGCACGACGATATTAACATTGAAATCGATCTTGAAAATCAAACACTAACAAGCAGTAAGTTTGCACCAATTAGTTTTGATATTAGTAAAGAGGTAAAAGAGCGCTTATTAAGTGGCTTAGATTTTATTGGTGTAACCGAAACGCTAAACCCACAAATTGATGCGTTTGAAAAACAACTAGCGACTGAGCGTTCTTGGCAGTAATTGCTTAACCGTGTGTATTAAAAATCACGTATTAAAAAGCACGGCAATTGCCGTGCTTTTTTGTGGGTAAATATGAGATGTAATAGCTAAAGGTTAATGCCTAAAGTCAGCCATTAACGCCGGTATACCAGGTAACATACCTACAATTGCCATTACAGTGGTAAGTAACACAAACATAATAAGTGGAATCACCCAGCGGCTCATTTTAGTTAACTCAGCGCTGCGCTCTTTACAGCCAATCAGCCCTAAGTTATCAAGTAACATAGTAAGCGACCAACCAAAAGCAGGATTAACCAAGGTCGAAGCAAACACCACAATAGCGGCTGATTGCGTCGTTTTACCTTCGCGCGTCATTTCCATGCCAGCTTCAAGTAGCGGGATAAACACACCAACAATAAGCGCTACACACAATACAGGCTGCCAAATTGCTAAATCCATAGGGTAACCCCATAAACCAGCAATAATACAAAATAATGCAGTTAAAATAGCGCCAGCAGGGATAGGGCGTTTAGCAATAGCGGCAGGCACAATATAAGTACCCCAAGAGGAGGCAAAGTTAGCACCACCGGCAAGTGAGCCGAATGTTTGTCTAACCGATGCACTTAGCATGGTGTCGTCGATATTCATTTGTACTTTTTCAGTGCGTTGCGGATAACTTATTTTTTGAAATACTTGATGGCCTAAAAAATCAGGAGACCACATAGCAACGGCGAGCACTGCAAATGGGAGTACAACAACAAAGCTTTCAAGCGTTGGTAAACCTAGCATCCAACCCGTGTTTTCGCCCCACCAGTAAGCTGGGTTCATATTTGGTAAACCCGGTGCAGTATGAAACTCAAACGGTGCGCCTAAGGCAAAGGCAACCACGCCACCAATAAGGCAACTTAACGGCACGGCTAACCAACGCTTTTTAAAGTGCTCTAATAGCGCATACAATAAAATGGTGGCTAAAATAACAATAAACGCAATGTGTGCCATATCAATGGCTTCAGCCCAAGCAAACAGCTTTTTAACTTGCGAAATAGTACCAATAAAGCCTAAATAAATAAGTAGCCCGCCACATACACCTTTACTGGTTAGGCGCGCGAGCATACTTCCTCCCTTGGTTATGGCTAAAATAAAACCAAAGGCACCAATGAGTAAGCCAAACGCCATAGGGTGACCGCCAGCAGCAACAACAATAGGAATTAACGGAATAAGCGGGCCGTGAGTACCAGCCAAGTTGGCTGTTGGTAAAATAAAGCCTGAGAATAAGATGATAAAAATAGAAACAATGAGTAATTCGTAACGTACATTTTCTAAAACAAATGCATCGCTTAAACCAAGAGGCGCCGCAAAGGTTGCTGCAATAGCCCCCACCATAACGACTTTACCAATAGTGCCCGCCATTGCTGGAATGGTGTCTTCAAATTCAAATCGGTAATCTCTAAACGGTAAATTAGGACGCCAGCGCTTAGGCTGCATAATTTGTAATTCATGTTCGAGGTACTCGTCGCGAGTATTAAACTCTGAACTCGGCTTGTGAAGTTGCTCGTAGCTTTGAGCATCCTTGTGCGTGTTTGATGGTGCATCACCGGGTGGTGTAGTTTGCATGCGTTCTCCTGCAACATTGTTGCTTAATCAAATAAATACGGCTTTTGTTAAAGCAAATGAATATTGAACATGCAGGGTAAATCAGCTTTTAGGCTGGGATGTATAGGCAAAAGGTCGTGCATGGTTGTTTTTAATACAGTTAATCTGACAGTCAGCTTTACGTTAAAAATTATAAAACTACACAAAATGATTTAAAGTTATTACAAATCAATGGTTTGATTTTTTATTTTAAGGAGTTTGATTACTGTTTATAACGGGAAATAGTGTTAATGGCAGGTTATTATCCTTTAGTCTTAGTGGCTGTAAAGCCGCTTTGTTTGAAAAGCTTATTGGTAGTAGCCGTTAATTTCGTTTTATTTGTGGTGAAATAATACTTCTGTTACTTTCGGATTGTTAATAACAACAATAAAGAATAGAGATGCAACTCAACTCCCCTAAATCAATTGGTATTTTACTTGGTACGCTTTACGGCATATTTATGCGGCTGTTTGTAGAGCTAGTCAATGCTTATAATTTAGGTAGCTTAGTCTCTATATCATTTATGTTTTTAGTGCCTGTTGCTATTGGCTATATTCGTATTCACTTTGAGTACAACGAATCAAAGGCATTAACTAAAAGGCAAATGATCACGATTGCTTGGCAGCCTATTTTTGTTTTTTTATTTGTAAGTGTAATTACTTTGCTTGAAGGGAGCATTTGTGTGGCAATGGCTTTGCCTGCTTTTATGTTTTTTGCCAGCATTGGTGGGTTACTTGCGGGCTTTGTTAGAAAACGTAAAATAAAAAAAGCGAATAGTTCTTTATTATCAATCGCGTTGTTACCTATATTGCTCTCACCTATTGAAGTTAACTTTTTACATTTATCAAAAACATACGAAGTAACAAATTCAATAGCTATTAACGCGCCCATCAATGTTGTGTGGCAGCAGTTAGCTAATGTGAGTGACATAAAACCACAGGAAGTGCCTTTTTCACTCACTCAATTAATTGGTGTACCAAAGCCATTAAAGGCAAGTATGAATGCAAGCGGTATAGGCGCTGTTCGCACAAGTACTTGGCAAAAAGGCGTTGTGTTTAAAGAAGTAATAACCGACTGGCAACCAAATAAACAGATGCATTATAGATTTGATATAGACCCAGATGCTATCCCCGATGACGCACTCGATAAACACGTAAAACTAGGCGGTGAATACTTTTCACCTCTTTACGGTGGATATGAGTTAAGTGAAGATAAAAGCGGCAATACGATTTTAACGTTAAAAACGACCGTGCAAGATAATACAAATTTTGGTGTTTATTCGCGAATATGGGGTGAGGTGATATTTCAAGATTTTCATCATTCACTTTTAACGTTGATGAAAAACAGAGCTGAAAAATCACTTATCGCAGCTGTTTCTTATAATTAGCTTAAAGCATTGTGTTTATAAAAATATTACACGCTAAAAGGTAAAGCCTTTGCATTTGCAAAGGCTTTTGTTTTAACTGCTAACTTTTACCAAATCATTTCTACAAATTCAGGGTGGTCGATATACGGGTTACGATTACCTTGAAATTCAAACGCTGCTTGGTTACGGTCAAGTTCCATTTGGCTTACAGGATCGCTGTTATGCCAGTTAAGCAGCATGGCTACAACCCAGCTTTCAAATACTTGGTTGCTTGAACCATTAAGTACAGCATTACTTGAGGTCGTTTTGGTTTGCCAAGTGCCTATTACATTTTCGTAGCGCGTTGCCATGTAAAAATAAGCGCGAGCAAAGTCACCTTTAAATTCGTCAATTGGCTCAAATACAGTACCTGAGTAATTTAATGAACTTGCGGCAGAACCTAATTTACTACCGTTGGTTGATGTAAATGAAGCGCTTGCTACTTCACCAAATGGGAAGTTACTACGTTTTGAGTTTACATAACCGTCGGTTGCGTAAATATGATGCACATCTGAGTTCATTGGCTCAATAGTGCCGCCAAACCAGCTTTTAGGAAATGAATGCTCACGGTTGTAACAGCCGCCTTCTCCACTATAGTTACCACATTGATCGCTCACCGCAGCATAATTGTAGCTATCTGAGCCGTTTGGTTTTTCGCTATACATATCTAAAATGCTGTTATCGTTTTCAAAGTATGTATCACGTGCTGATGAGTCGTAAAAATTCCAAATAGCCGAGTAACCCTGTGCATTATGATCTTTAATAATATTATAAAGCTCAGTTTTTAGTGCATAACCCGATAGCCCTTGAGCTGTAACATAGTAGCCAGTGGGTGTTGGGTTGCTCCCGCCGCCATCACCAGAGCCACTGCCTAAAGTAAATGCCGTGCTGTCTGTATTACTAAAACTTGCACCGCTAGCAAGTGTGGTAGAGCCTTGCTTAAGCGCATAACTGCCATTACCTGTTGAACAACACATGCCATCGCCGTAGCTGTCGTTAATAACAAGTGTGTAAGTTCCATCAGTTAGGCATATTTGCTCATCATACTGAGTGTTTGATGCGTAACCACTGCCGTTAGCAACAGCACTACCTTGATTGTTATTAACGGCCCAGCTAGTTTCGCTACCGTAATTATCGGTATTAAGCGTTAGTGTAAGGCTATTGTCGGTACAACTTGTTGATGCGCTGCCATCAGCATTTGGTAAAAAGTTATCTACGTATACGGTTTCGCTGCCATCAAATCCACTTACATCATAAAACCTAAGCCCTACGCTAATTGTTTTATCACTGCTTGCTGTATAGCTATGGCTAACTGTTTGCCATTGGTTAGTTTGTGCTTGATTTGAATAGCCTTGATAACCATCTACATACAAGCGAGCTTTAATTTTACCTTCGGTGTGGTAAACATCAGCCGAAAAGTTATAGGTTTTACCTGCTTTTACAGCAACTTGTTGTAGTAAATCAGTGTTACTTTGCGATCCTGTAGTTACATTTACAGCAGCAGAGCTATTACCGCTTTTAACTGTACTGGTTGAGCGCGTTAAGCTGATTCCGCTATCAATAGTGCTCCAAGAACTAGGTGTATTGCCAGTCCATTGTTCAAAGTCGCCATTAGCTACATTGGCCATTACAGGTAATGAGCCAAGTAACAAAGCGGTACTAAGTAGTTTATTTTTATATTTCCCGTGTAACATAGTTGTTCCTATTTTTATTTTGAATGAGGAATATACCCTACATTAGTTAGGTTACAAAATTGTTAATTTAAAGTGCTGCAAAAGGCAATAATCGCCCTTTAATCTGTTTTTGAAGGTATTTTTATAAATTAATAACTAAATGGAATATCAAAGCAGATTCTATTCTTTTTTTATCTATGCAGAGCCCGTTATCCTACATACTTAGAAAACCTCAACAGATACGCTCTGGATGAGGTAAAACTCATTTTTAACAATACACAAAGTGTGTTGTGTTTAATTTTCAGGGTTATGGGGAATCGATTCATGTTGTTAGGTCAACTAAATGCTGCGGCAAGCCCGCTATCGCAAGATCAAGTACAAAAGCTGCAAGGTTTAGTGGCTGAACTTAATCCAATTCAACAAGCGTGGGTAAGCGGTTACTTAGCTGCAAATGCTAATTCGGCTGCGTTAGGTGCACCTACGGCAGGCGTACCGGCTGCGGGTGATGCAGCAGCGCTAACTATTTTATATGGTTCGCAAACAGGTAACGCAAAAGGTGTAGCTACCAAAATGAAAGAGCAGGCTGAGTCGCGAGGCTTAGCAGTTAAGCTTGTTAGCATGTCAGATTACAAACCAACAGCCCTGAAAAAAGAAAAGTTTTTAACTATCGTTGTATCTACTTACGGCGAAGGTGAGCCACCTGAAGACGCAGAAACACTTCACGAATTTTTAGCCACTAAAAAAGCGCCAAAACTAGACGATGTAAAAATAGCGGTTATTGGCTTAGGTGATTCTAGCTATGAGTTTTTCTGTCAAACAGCAAAAGATTTTGAAGAACGTTTAAATAAACTCGGTGCACAAACCATATATCAACGTGCTGATTTAGATGTAGATTACGAAGATGAAGCTGCAACATGGATTGCCGGTGCAGTTGATGCATTCGAACCTGATTTAAAAGCGCAGCAAGAAGCCGCTGGTGGTCAAGTTGTATCAATGCCATTTGGCGCACCAGCGACCGCTTCAAGCCAATACACAAAGCAAAATCCATTTGAAGCAGAGCTATTAACAGTTCAAAAAATTACCGGTCGCGACTCAACTAAAGATGTACGCCACGTTGAAATTTCGCTTGAAGGTTCAGACATTACTTACACACCAGGTGATTCGTTAGGTGTGTACTTTTTAAATGATGATGTATTAGTTGATGAAGTACTTACACTTACTCAAATAGATGCAACAAGCATTGTAAAAGTAGGTGATGAAGAGCTAAGCGTACGCGGCGCACTTATTGAAAAACTAGAGCTGACTCAGTCATACCCAGGTTTTGTAGAAAAATACGCAATAGCAACTGGTACGCCTGAATTATTAAAGCTTGTAGAAGATAAAGCTGCAATGCGTGCGTATATTGAACCTCGTCAAATATTTGATGTGATTCGCCAAAACCCTGCAAACATTGATGCGCAAACATTAGTAGATTGCCTACGTAAACTACAAGCTCGTTTGTACTCAATTGCATCTAGCCAAGCTGAGGTTGAAGACGAAGTGCATTTAACACTAGGCCTAGTGCAATTTGATGCATTTGATAGCGAGCATTTAGGTGGCTGTACTGGTTACTTAACTCGTCGTGCAGAAGAAGGTTGTAAAGTTAAAGTATTTAGCGAACACAACGACAATTTCCGCCTACCCACTAACGATGATACACCTGTGATTATGGTTGGTCCTGGTACGGGTATTGCGCCGTTCCGTGCATTTTTACAAGAACGTGATTCGCGTGAAGCACAAGGCAAAAACTGGTTGTTTTTTGGTAACCCACATTTCACTCAAGACTTTTTATACCAAGTAGAAATACAGGGTTATTTAAAATCGGGTTTACTTAACAAAGTAGATGTTGCATTTAGCCGCGATCAAGCCGAAAAAGTATACGTACAAGATAAGTTACGCAGTAGCAGTAAAGACGTGTTTGAATGGTTAGAAGCTGGCGCTCACTTTTATATTTGTGGCGATGCAAATCGCATGGCAAAAGATGTACACAACGCCTTGCTTGATATTGTTAAAGAAAACACAGGCAAGAGCAATGAAGACGCAGAGCAATATTTAAAAGATTTGCGTAGCGCAAACCGCTATCAGAAAGACGTGTATTAACCACGTTTCTTATTTTATTTAGCAGCTAGCAGCCGTCACTGTAACAAATTTAGGATTTAAAATGAGCGAACAAGATAAAAACGTAAAACTTTCTGATAACGAACGTTTGAAAAGAGAAAGTAACTTTTTACGTGGCACCATAGAAAAAGATTTAACAGACGAAATTACCGGTGGCTTTACAGCCGATAACTTTCAGCTAATTCGTTTTCACGGTATGTATCAACAAGATGACCGCGATATACGTGGTGAGCGCGCTAAGCAAAAGCTAGAGCCGCTACATAATGTAATGTTACGTGCACGTATGCCTGGCGGTATTATTAAGCCAGAGCAGTGGTTAGCAATCGACAAGTTTGCAGATGACAAAACAAGCTACGGCAGTATTCGTTTAACAACGCGTCAAACGTTTCAGTTTCATGGTGTATTAAAGCCTAATATTAAAGGCATGCACCAAATGCTTGATAGCGTAGGTATAGACTCTATTGCTACAGCGGGTGACGTTAACCGTAACGTGCTTTGTACTACTAATCCCGTTGAGTCTGAGTTACACCAAGAAGCTTATGACTGGGCTGCAAAAATTTCTGAACATTTATTACCAAAAACGAAAGCGTATGCCGAAATTTGGTTAAATGGCGAAAAAGCAGAAACCACAGAAGAGCCAATTTTAGGATCTAACTACTTACCGCGTAAGTTTAAAACCACGGTGACTATTCCACCTAACAACGAAGTTGATGTGCACGCTAACGATTTAAACTTTGTGGCAATTGCTGATAACGGCAAACTTGTTGGTTTTAACGTATTAGTGGGCGGTGGCCTTGCCATGACGCATGGCGATACAGCAACTTATCCGCGCAAAGCCGATGACTTTGGCTTTATTACGCTAGAAGATACCTTAAAAATTGCAGAGCATGTTGTATCTGTGCAGCGCGATTGGGGTAATCGTTCAAACCGTAAAAATGCAAAAACTAAATACACATTAGACCGTGTAGGTGTTGATGTATTTAAAGCAGAAGTTGAAAAGCGCTCAGGCGTTACGTTTGCACCAAGCCGTCCGTTTGAGTTTACTCATCGTGGCGACCGCATTGGTTGGGTTGAAGGCATTGATGGTAAGCACCACTTAACGCTATTTATTCAAAGTGGTCGTATTTTAGACTACCCAGGCAAGCCGCTTAAAACAGGTTGTCGTAAAATCGCAGAAGTTCACCAAGGTGACATGCGTATGACGGCAAACCAAAACTTAATTATTGCTGGCGTACCTGCAGATCAAAAAGCCGTGATTGAAGAGATTGCACGTAGCCATGGCCTGATTGACGACACAGATTCGCAGCAGCGTAAAAATTCTATGGCGTGTGTTTCACTGCCAACGTGCCCACTTGCAATGGCCGAAGCAGAGCGTTACTTACCAAGCCTAGTAGAAAAAACTGAAGCATTACTTGCTAAGCACGGTATACCCGATGACAGCATTATTATGCGCGTTGTAGGTTGCCCGAACGGCTGTGGCCGCGCAATGCTTGCAGAAGCAGGTTTAGTAGGTAAAGGCCCAGGTAAGTACAACGTTTACTTAGGTGGTAATTTAGAAGGTACACGTATTCCTAAATTGTACCTTGAGAACGTAGGCGAAGACGTTTACCTAGAAGCATTCGATAAGCTCATTGGCCAATGGGCAAGTGAGCGCAATGACGGTGAGTGTTTTGGTGACTTTGTTATACGCAAAGGCATTGTTGCTGAAGTAAAAGTATCAGTAACCGATTTTCACGCTTAATTAAATACCAGCGCTTTGGCGCTGGTGAGGTTTGGAATTTACCATGAGTGAATTTAAAAACATTTTACAGCTAGATAAACAAAGCCAAACGGCTATGTTAGCTGATGCTAATGGTTTACTAGCGAATATGAGCGCAGAACAGCGTGTTGCATGGGCGCTTGATAACTTGCCTAATACGGCTTTTTTATCATCTAGCTTTGGTATTCAAGCGGCAGTAATGCTGCATTTAATGACCTCACAACGTCCAGATATTCCCGTTGTATTAACCGATACAGGCTATTTGTTTCCTGAAACGTATCAGTTTATTGAGCAAATGAGTGAGCGTTTATCACTTAACTTAAAGGTGTATAGAGCGCCGCTTAGCCCAGCATGGCAAGAGGCTAAATTTGGTAAACTATGGGAGAAAGGCGAAGACGGCATTAAGCAATATAATCAGCTTAATAAAGTAGAGCCGATGACCCGTGCGTTAAAAGAAATAGAAGCGGGTACTTGGTTTAGTGGTCTGCGCCGCGATCAATCATCTACACGTGCTGATAAACAGTTTGTAGAAATTAGCCGTGGTACCGTTAAAGTGTACCCGATTATTGAATGGTCTAACCGCGACGTGTATCAGTATCTTACTAAGCACGATTTACCTTACCACCCATTATGGGAGCAAGGTTATGTGTCTATGGGAGACGTACATACAACACGTAAGTTAGAACCAGGAATGACAGAGGAAGAAACTCGCTTTTTTGGTTTAAACCGAGAATGCGGACTACACATGGATGGTGACGGTATTTAACGCGACTACGGTGTAGTTAAATTGCAAATAAAAACGCAGCTTCGGCTGCGTTTTTATTTTTTATTAGGGTACAAAAAATTGCCTAATTAAGTATTTTTTATTAGACTCAAGGCAATAAAGGATTAATTAAAGCAGGAACGCTATGAAATACTTTACCTACTTAGCTATATCAATCATGGCTATTGCAGTTATCTCTTTGTTTTATTTAAAAAAGCCCGATGGTCAAACATGGCTTTCTGCATCATCAATTAGCAGTGAATCTCAGCAAATTAAAGAAAGAATGGTTGCGCTATCTAGCAATACTTTGGACCAAGCAGTGCAGGGCGTTAAGCAAGCTGGCGATAAAATTGCGAGCAGTATTTCTGATGAACCAATGCCTGAAAGTACTACCTCAAGCAGCAAAATTTTTAAGTGGCAAGACGAAACAGGCCAATGGCACTTTTCTGATACACCTAACCCGCATGCAAAAAGTATTGAAGTAAAACTCGATCCTAAAGATATTACTGTTATTGCTGCAGAAGACACGTCTATTTTAAATACCTCTTCAACTCCAAATACAATGTCGGCAGCACCTGAGGGGATCAGTATTTTGAACCCAGATTCGGTTAAAAAGCTATTTAATGACGCCGAAAATGTAAAAGACAAACTAGAAAAACGTAATAAAGAAATTAATAATTTAAGTGCACTCTAATTATTTAGAGTGCGTGCTTTTATGGTTTTTTAAATAACGTTTTTCGGCTTCCATCAATAATACGGTTAAATATATTTTAGTGGGAAGCGACAGCAGTACACCTACAGCAATGCATGCCGCAGCTATAATTATTCCTTTAATACCATGATTAACAGTGAAGTAACTCGACACAATTAAAGTGTGGCCAGCCACAATAAGGCACAACCCAAGCACTATTGATGTTTTAAGCAGCCTAATTATCATCGTTTGCGACATAGTTACCTCACTAAGAGTAGCCCTAGGGCCTGTTTATCTTTCGAGGTTAAACATGCGCTGCCCGAAGGGTTCTGCCTAGGGGCTATTTACTCTTTGTTGCTCGGTTTTTACTTAGCCCACTAGGTTACAAACCTCACGCCGCGATTAAATAGCCCCTAGGTTGAACAAATTTTAATCCTGAAAGGTCAACAGGCCCTAGTGTAGGCACGCTTTAAATGCTTAGCATTGATTTAAGACAACAAACAGCACACATAAAAAAGCCCAGCTTATTACTAAACTGGGCTTTTAAATGTATTAACTACTGTCTTTGTTAGTCGAGCATATTACGCAGTACATATTGTAAAATACCGCCGTGTTTGTAGTAATCCCACTCTTTAGGGGTATCAATACGTACATCAGCACTCAAGGTTACTTTTTTACCTTCGGCATTTGTAGCAATAACGGTTACTTCATCGGTTTTATCGTACAGGCCATCAATATCAAATTGTTCTTGCCCTGTTAACCCATGTGACTCGTAGCTTTCACCTTCTTTAAATTGCAGCGGTAATACACCCATACCAATTAAGTTAGAGCGATGAATACGTTCATAGCTTTGTGCTACAACGGCTTTAACGCCTAATAAAAGTGAGCCTTTAGCAGCCCAGTCACGAGATGAACCCGTACCGTATTCCTTACCCGCTAAAATAATGAGTGGCGTATTATTTTTTTGATACTCCATTGCTGCATCATAAATACTCTCTAGCGTATCGCCAGGCTGAGTACGTGTTACGCCGCCTTCAGTACCTGGTGCTAGTAAGTTTTTAAGACGAACATTAGCAAACGTGCCACGCATCATTACTTCGTGATTACCACGGCGTGAACCGTATGAGTTAAACTGCGCTTTATCTACGCCATTTTCTTGCAAGTATAAACCTGCTGGTGCATCTGCTTTAATAGCACCTGCTGGAGAAATATGGTCAGTGGTTACTGAATCCCCAAGTTTAGCTAAACAACGTGCGCCTTCGATAGTAGGGATACCTGGTGGTTCTACTTTCATACCATCAAAAAAGGGTGCTTTTTTAATGTAGGTAGATGCGTCATCCCAATCGTAAAGTTTGCCATCTGGTATTTTAATTTGCTGCCAACGGCTATCGCCTTCGTAAACGTTAGCGTAGCTTTTTTCGAACATTTCTTTAGTTACTGTTTCTTTAACTAGGTCACTTACTTCTTTAACGCTTGGCCAAATGTTTTTAAGGTAAATATCGTTACCGTTAGCATCTTGAGCAAGGGGTTCGTTGTATACGTCAATATCGGTTCTACCTGCAATGGCATAAGCTACAACAAGCGGAGGAGAGGCTAAAAAGTTCATTTTAACATCTTGGTGAATACGCCCTTCAAAGTTACGGTTACCCGATAAAATAGAGCTCACTACTAATTTATGTTTTTGAATCGCGTCTGATATTTCAGTTGCAAGCGGCCCTGAGTTACCAATACACGTAGTACAGCCGTAGCCAACTAAGTTAAAGCCTAGGCTTTCTAGGTCATCCATCAGGCCTGCTTTTTCTAGGTAGTCGGTAACTACTTTAGAGCCTGGTGCAAGTGATGTTTTAACCCAAGGTTTTACATTAATGCCTAACTGTTTTGCTTTTTTGGCAACCAAGCCAGCAGCTAAAATTACACTCGGATTAGAAGTATTAGTACAACTAGTAATTGCAGCAATAACACAAGCGCCATCGTTTAGTTCAAACTCTTGCCCTTTAAATTTAACCTTGGCGGCGCCCATAAACTGCGCTTCGTTGACTGGTTCATCTGGATTTGTTGTTGGCCCTTCACTTTCAATACGAGCTTGTTCTTCGTCGCTATTATCACGACGAGCCATACGTTCATCTTGAAAGTTTTTTAAATGCTGGCTAATCACTTCACCAGCCTTGTCTAGGGAAATTCTATCCTGTGGTCGTTTAGGGCCTGCAAGGCTTGGTACAACATCACCTAGTTTAAGCTCGAGTGTATCGGTATAGCTAGCTTCGTCACCATCGTTACGCCATAAACCTTGGTGTTTTGCGTAATCCTCAATTACCTTTAGGTGACTTTCGTCGCGGTTTGTTAAGCGAAGGTAGTTAATGGTCTCATCATCAATTGGGAAAATACCACACGTAGCGCCGTATTCAGGTGCCATATTCGCTATGGTTGCTCTATCGGCAAGTGGTAAGTCGGCAAGGCCATCACCATAAAACTCTACAAATTTACCCACTACACCATGGTTACGCAGTATTTCGGTTACCGTTAACACTAAATCTGTAGCGGTAGTACCTTCAGGTAAGCGGCCGCTTAGCTTCATACCGACTACTTGTGGAATGAGTAAGCTAATTGGCTGACCAAGCATGGCTGCTTCAGCTTCAATACCGCCTACACCCCAACCAAGCACACCTAAGCCATTAATCATGGTGGTGTGAGAGTCAGTCCCTACAAGCGTATCTGGGTAAGCGAATTTTTTGCCGTCGCGCTCTTCATTAAAAACAACGCGCGCTAAGTATTCTAAATTTACTTGGTGGACAATACCGGTTGCAGGTGGCACTACTTTTAAATTATCAAAAGCGGTTTGTCCCCAACGTAAAAATTCATAACGTTCTTTATTTCGGTCGTATTCAAGTTTTGCATTTAAATCAAATGCACCATCGTCTCCGTAGCCATCTACTTGTACCGAATGGTCAATAACAAGTTCAGCAGGTGATAACGGGTTTATTTTTGCAGGATCTCCACCTAGTTTTTCCATTGCGTCACGCATCGCGGCTAAATCTACAATAGCGGGTACACCGGTAAAATCTTGCATAACAACACGGGCGGGAGTAAAGGCAACTTCAGATGCAGGCTTTGCTTGAGGATCCCAATTAAGAAGGGCTTGAATGTCTTGTTCTTTTATATTTGCGCCATCTTCGTTACGAAGCAGGTTTTCAAGTAATACTTTTAAGGAAAAGGGCAGTCGTTTCGCTTTGTCGCCAAGTCCTTTTAGAGAATGAATATGATATTGCTCACCATTTATTGTGAGCTGATGTTGGGTATCGAAACTATTATTCATTATTTGCCCCTTTATGAATTAGAAAAATATTTTGAAGAGTGACCTCTGTAGTGTTCGAGTTGCAAAGTACATACCAGTGTAAAAAACCGTGTTTAGAGAACGAATTTTATACAGTTAATATAGTAGAGATGATGCTGAAAAGTTTAATTTCAAGAGATGATTTGAAAGAGGTAGGATCAAAAGTTATTTCGACCCTTATTAATTACTGTAACCAACCTTGTTGCTTACCTTTAATACTCAAACAAAGTAAAGCGATGGCAATAACGATTACAAAAATAGGCATAAATACAGCACTTGCGCCAAGTAGCTCAATACTGTTTATGACCACAAAATTATAATATTGCTGAATTAAAATAGCGCCGAGCGATAGCGCAAAAGTAGGTGTTGCCAGCGCGTTTTTAGCAAGTAAAAACAGACAACCAAAAGTGCTTCCAAATACAGCTATAGCAAATGCAATGGTTGACCAAATAGGAACGTTAGAGTAGGCAGCTTGTTGATCTAGCGGAAGTTTACCTATCATTTCGGGTGTCATCATCATGTGCATAGCAAATGCAATAACGCCAAGTAAGTTCCATACGAGTGCCGCCCATACAACGGGCTTAAACCAATTTTTAGGTGTTTTAACAGACATTTTATAACCTTGTTTTTATTATTATTAACTAGGTTATTAAAGAGTAAAAAGGCCAACTATACAAGTTGACCTTTTTATATAAAAAGAGGGCTTTTAAATGCTTAACCAAATGAAATAGGACGACGACCTGTTTTATCATCTACTTTTGGTTTTTTAGTTCGCTTACGCTTACTTTTAGCTGGCTGATTTGTTGGTTGTGGTGCAGCTTGCTTTGACTCTGCTTGAGTTTGTACCGCAGGTTTTTCTGCAGGGGTTGCATCTTCACTTAGCGCAAGTTTAAAAAATTCACCATCAAATTCTAATACATCGCCACTGTATAATTTTTTCCGCTTTATTGTACAAATTTCATGGTTAACACCCACATAGCCTTCGGTAATTAGGTTTTTAGCTTGGCCGCCACCTTCAACTAAGTTTAGTACTTTTAATAATTTACAGAGCTCAATCGGCTCTTCTTCTAATTCTATTTCTATGTATTCTTCGTTCATATTTGCTCTCGGTGGGGTAACGCACAAGCTGTAGTATAAAGGCTTGCAGCTACTTTTGCACCAAAGCAAGTGACTTTCGCTAATTGTAATACGTAAATAGCTATGAAAGTTTTTAGGTATTTTATCTGTCTTTAAAAAAACTGAAGCAATTGAAGAGTAACCTTTGCAGCAGTTAATTTTACGTATGGCCTGCTAATTGCTAAAACTTTGGCGGATTAAATAGTTTTCATTAAATGGAGTAGGAAATGGGCGTAAGATTGGCAATGAAAAAAGAGCTAATGGGATTAGACAATTCAGGTATGTTAACTGCTGACGATGTTAGAGAGCACCTTGCTAATTCTGTAAAAAAGCAAGCTGATCAAGATGAGCGCGGTTTTTCTGTAATTTCAAAGTTCAATGATACCCATAGCCGTTTAGTTAGTGGCGATGCCACGAGAAAAACAAAACTCGAGTTTGAACGACATCGTTTATTTAAAGAAGTTTTATATACTCGCAAAAGTGTTGATGCTTGGTTAGATAGCCAAACAAATTAAATTGCTATAAATAGTTACCTTTAATAGACTACAAGCGTAATCAAAAAGGGGTAACTATGAAAAATGGAATTTTAATGTGTGTGTTGGCATTACCATTAGCTGCGTGCCAACAACCTACCGTGTATGTATTTAGTGAAAACTTGCAAGATGAACAGAGCAATCAGCTCGATGCTGCGCTAAAAGCACAATCGCTCCCTTATGAATATGTATCGCTGGCAATCCCACCTGATTTTGGTGAGGCTACATTACTCTTATCAAGTGACAAAATTTACCCAAAAGAGACTGAGCAGTTAGCTACTATTATGCAGGGGCTAGGTTACGAGCCACAAGTTAACTATACAACGCGTTCAAATCATTTTTATGGTGATGGCAATATAGGCTTTTATCTAAAAAATGCAGTGGCGGGTACAACCTTTGTTATGCCTAAAAAGTTACGAACAACTCAATGCAGCGAAGACAAGTACAATGATTTACTCGTCACATTTACAGATAAATATGCTGACTTTACCTTACCCAGTGGCGCTGTTGTAAGGTTAGGTTGGGAGTTTTTATACGGTTACGTTGTCATTTATTACAAAAATTATTCGCAAACATACAGTCACTCACAACCACTTATAAATACGCCCTTTGGCGCCAAACCATCCGATACTTACAGGTTTACAGCTCACGTTAATAACCCCAGCTGGCTTGATTGCTCACTACAAATTATTTATATGGACTGAACTAACCGTGAGTTTCTATATGCTCGCTTAGTTTGGCAATGCGCAGACTCATACCTTCTATAATTCGGTCTTTAATTTTTTCGCGGATAACATTAGGTAAGCGGGTGAGTGCTTCAGGGGTAATAGCGAGGACTATACTGTCGGTTTTAGCGCGAGCACTAGTACTACGCTCTCGGTTATTTATAAAAGCGCCTTCACCTATAAATTCACCGGGCTCAATAGTACCTAGTTCTAGCAAATGATTATGTTTAAATACTAATAACGCGCCGCTAAGTACAATGTACAAACGTTTGTCGTTATCGTATTGCTTAAATAAAAATTGATGCTGGCTTACTAAATACAACAGGCCGAACGACTCTAATAAGACTTGGCGCTCGCTGAGCGTAAATTCTTTAAAAAAGTGCAGCCTGTTTATAATTTCCATTTGTTTGAATAATGGAATATGTTCGATTAGCTTCATCAATAACCAAATGTGTTAAAAGCGTTTAATCAGCTAATATTGCGCTCTTTTAATTTTCGGGTCAACGTGTTGCGTCCCCAACCAATTTTTATAGCAGCATCTTGCTTATGACCAGAACAATTAGCCAGTGCGGTTTTAATTAAGCGAGTTTCTAGCTGGGCTTGAATGTCAGGCCAAATATTTTCTTTGCCTTGTTTAAGCTCTTGATTAAGCCATTGCTGAAACGCATCTAGCCAATCACCTTCTTCCTGGGTTGGCGAAGCATCCAGAATCTCTGGCGGTAAGTCTTGCTCGCTTACAAGCTCACCCGGTGCCATTACAGTAAGCCAGCGACAGGTGTTTTCTAATTGGCGTACATTGCCTGGCCAATTAAATAAGCGTAATTGCTCAGTTGCCTTAGGGCTCAGCACTTTGCTTTCTACTTGTAGCTCTTTAGCGCTTTTATGTAAAAAGTGTTGCGATAAGCTTTCTATATCTTCAGTACGCTCTCGAAGAGCAGGTAAACGTAGGCGCACAACATTAAGACGATGGAATAAATCATCCCTAAACTTGCCCTGTTTAACTAAATCTTCAAGGTTTTGGTGCGTAGCCGCAATAATACGCACATCTACTTTTATACTTTGATGGCCACCAACGCGATAAAACTCACCATCGGCAAGAACGCGTAATAAACGTGTTTGTACATCAAGTGGCATATCACCAATTTCATCTAAAAATAGTGTGCCGCCATTGGCTTGCTCAAAGCGGCCTTTACGCACGCTGTCGGCGCCCGTAAATGCGCCTTTTTCGTGGCCAAATAACTCTGACTCAACAAGCTCTTTTGGAATGGCTGCCATGTTAAGTGCAATAAATTGATTTTCTTTACGTGGGCTATGATTGTGCAGCGCACTGGCGACAAGTTCTTTACCTGTTCCAGATTCGCCATTTATTAATACGCTCATGCTAGAGGCCGATAGTTTACCTATCGCTCTAAACACTTCTTGCATTGCGGGCGCTTCACCAATTATGTGGGCACTTTTTGGTGGAGCTTGCTTGCGTTTAGTTTTTTTAGTGGAGTTTGCTCTGCATGCGCTTTCGACTAGCGCCACTGCTTCGTTTAAATCAAACGGCTTAGCGAGGTATTCAAAAGCACCTTTTTGGAATGCATTTACAGCTGAGTCTAAATCTGAGTGCGCAGTCATTATAATAACCGGCAGCCCAGGGTTTTGCTCTGCAATAAGTTCAAGCAACGCCATACCATCCATACCAGGCATTCGTACGTCAGAAACTAAAACAGTAGGTTGGCTAAACTTTAGGGCGCTTAGTACATCTTGCGCATTAGCAAAGCTCTCTGTGTTAAACCCTGCACGGGTTAGTGCTTTTTCAAGTACAAATCGAATAGAAGCATCATCATCTACAAGCCAAACTGTTTTCATGCAAACTCCAAACATTAATCTGCAAAGGGCAGATAGATATTAAATTCAGTATGTCCAGGCCAGCTATCACATTCTATATAGCCATCATGTTGATCTATCAGTGTTTGCGCTATTGAGAGTCCTAACCCAGAGCCACCTTCTTTATTGGTGATCATAGGGTAGAACAGTGTTTCGCGTACACTGGGATCAATACCTGGTCCGTTATCAGATATTTGGATCAACAAGGCTTTTTTAGGTGCTTTACCTGGGCGACGATGCTGATGATTAATGCGGGTTTTTATTGTTATTTCACCGCCATCTACAAGCGCCTGTTGGGCATTTCGAACAATGTTTAATACCACTTGCTGAATTTTGCCTTGATCAATGTATACATCAGGAATACTTGGGTCGTAATCTTTAACTAAGCTAATGTTAGAACAATTATCTAACGTACTTAGCCTTGCAACTGATTCAAGTGATTGATGTATGTTGCCATACGATTTTTGCGGAAGTTGATTGGGCCCCAAAAGCCTATCTACTAGTTCGCGTAATCGGTCGGCTTGCTCAATGATGAGCTCAGCACATTGATCTCTTTCTTGTTGATCAACCTCATACTGCAATAACTGCGCCGCTCCGCGAATTCCACCTAAAGGATTTTTAATTTCGTGAGCTAACCCTCTAATTAGGTTTCGGGCAGCTTGATATTGATGCATTTGATTAGACGCTTGGTCGTGCTTAATTTCGTCATCGGTTTGGCGCCACTCAAATAAAATATAAAGCGAGCCATTAAACTTAATTTGTCGTGTACTTACGGCTACTTTTGCATGGCGAGAATCGCTAAAAACCACGTCAGCTCTATGCTGCTGGCAATCTACGCCTTCAACTAATGAGTATTGTTCTATACGCTGTAAATCGATTGAATGGTAGTTAAAAAGGCTATCAAACGGTTGATCTAATAGGCGCTTATTACCAAGGCCAAGCAGCTCGCTAGTACTAGTATTGGCATATACAACGGTGAAGTTTTTATCAAGTAACATGATAGCGGTTGTTTGATTTTGCCAAATGGCATCGAGTAGCTCAGGGCTAAAGTTTTTATTATTAATCATAGCTGCACCATTTTAGTGCGTGGATGTTTGCAAGCAAGTTATATGGTTAAATACACTGCTGCACGTTTAGTAATGCCCCAATTTAGTTACCTAGGTTTAGCCCTTTTCGGTGCATAAAAAATATGCAGGGTTCGCTTGTAGCAATAACTTGGTTTTTACTATTAAAAAGCTTTAATTGTAGTGTGTGCTGACCACGTTCTACATCTCTAATTGCAAAGGTTGAGCTGTCACTGGCTGGGCCGTGTGCTTTACCATCAATAAAAAGTTGTATAGTAAAACCAGTTTCAAAGCGTGGTTTTATTCGGCTAGTTACATAAACAGTGCCGGTATTTTCACGAATAGTCTGGTTATGATCAGGTGAGGAAATAGCAATACTAAAGGCCGCTTGTTGAGGCTGAGGTTGCTCGTCAAAAATGTCAGTATTTGTTGCAGGCATATTAAGATCTTGGCTGGTGAGCTTTACCTCTTGGGCCCCTTTATGAGGGGTGTCTGAGAACACTAATACGCCATTTTTATCTTTCCAAGCGTATATTTTTGTTTCACCGGCATAACCATAATTACTTAATCCTAAAGTAATTAATAGTAATAAAATCTTGTTATTCACTCTGCAGCCCTGCATTTTTATCGGTAACTTAACTTTAGTGGAGATTGACTAATTTTACCATTAAAAAAGCCCGCAAAGCGGGCTTGAGAACACACATATTTTTTACAGCTTAATTAACAGCTGTAGTACATTTCAAACTCAACTGGGTGAGTTGTCATGTTAAGCTTTTCAACTTCTTGAGACTTAAGTGAGATGTAAGCATCGATTAAGTCATCAGTGAAAACGCCACCTTGAGTTAAGAATTCACGGTCTGAATCTAGTGCAGATAGTGCTTCGTCAAGTGATGCTGCAACAGTTGGAATTTCTGCTGCTTCTTCAGCTGGTAAGTCGTATAAATCTTTATCCATAGCATCGCCAGGATGGATCTTGTTTTTGATACCATCAAGGCCAGCCATAAGCATTGCTGAGAAAGCAAGGTATGGGTTAGCAGTTGGATCCGGGAAGCGTACTTCAATACGACGACCTTTTTCAGATGGAACCACTGGGATACGGATTGATGCAGAACGGTTACGTGCAGAGTATGCAAGCATAACTGGTGCTTCAAAACCTGGTACTAAACGTTTGTACGAGTTAGTAGACGCATTTGCAAAAGCGTTAATTGCTTTAGCATGCTTGATGATGCCGCCAATGTAGTAAAGTGCATCTTCAGAAAGACCGCCGTACTTATCACCAGCAAAAAGGTTTACACCATCTTTAGCAAGTGACTGGTGACAATGCATACCAGAACCGTTATCACCAACAACTGGCTTAGGCATAAACGTTGCTGTTTTACCGTATAAGTGAGCCATGTTATGGATAACATATTTCATTTCTTGGATTTCATCCGCTTTTAATACCATTGTATTAAAGCGAGTAGCGATTTCGTTTTGACCTGCTGTTGCTACTTCGTGGTGATGTGCTTCTACTACTTGGCCCATTTCTTCTAGAACTAGACACGTAGCTGAACGCCAATCTTGGAAGTCATCAACTGGAGCAACTGGGAAGTAACCGCCTTTAACACCTGGACGGTGACCAGTGTTGCCATCTGCATATTCTTTATCTGAGTTCCAAGCAGCTTGCTTAGAATCAATTTTGTACATAGAACCAGACATATCTGATTTGTATTTAACATCGTCAAATACGAAAAATTCTGGCTCAGGGCCAAATAAAACAGTGTCTGCAATGCCTGTAGAACGCATGTAATCTTCAGCACGCTTAGCAACAGAACGCGGGTCGCGCTCATAGCCTTGTAGTGTAGAAGGCTCTACTACGTCACAACGTAAAATTAATGTCGCTTCTTCAGTGAAAGGGTCTAGTTTGATTGACTCAGGAACTGGCATTAATACCATGTCTGATTCGTTTATGCCTTTCCAGCCTGCAATTGAAGAACCGTCGAACATTTTACCGTCTTCGAAAAAATCTTCATCAACTTGGTGATGAGGAATCGATACATGTTGCTCTTTACCCTTAGTGTCAGTAAAGCGTAAATCAATGAACTTGACGTCATTTTCTTTAATAAAATCTAAAACCGATTGTGACATGTGTCCTCCAACTATTGGGTTTTGTTATTGCTGCATAATTGCTTTGGTATTTACTAAGCTGATTTTGTGCCATTATTGTAACTGGCTGTTTATAAATTAAAAAAATATCATTGCATCAAAATGGAATATATAAACGCACCATATTGGTGCGTAAATATTCCATTTTAGTGCAAAATTTACAGAGCGTAATTTGTTGTTAATTTAATCAGCTGAAATTAGCATAACCTAAATGTAAAAGAGTAACAAAAAGATCGGAAAAATAGCCAAAAAGACTGTTTTTCAAAAAAATATTGAAATTTAATTCATATAATTGTCATATATAAAACAGATACTTAGTAAAAGTATTGAGAAAGTTTTAAAATATGTATTGGATAAACTTTCATCCATGTCATTAATGAGGGATAATATGCGCCCTTTTAAATCCTATGCTGGGACATCTCGCGAAAGCGTGGATGAGTGCGTAGATCTTGCAGGATCATTGAGAATTTAATTTCTCTGAGTAAATATATGAGCATCGAAAAGTTAAGAAATATAGCGATTATCGCGCACGTTGACCACGGTAAAACAACTCTGGTTGACAAACTACTTGAGCAATCAGGTACATTAGAAACACGCGGCGGTAACGAAGAGCGCGTGATGGACTCAAACGACATTGAGAAAGAACGTGGTATTACCATTTTGGCTAAAAACACAGCCATCTCTTGGAACGACTACCATATCAATATCGTAGATACTCCGGGACACGCCGATTTCGGTGGTGAAGTTGAACGCGTACTTTCGATGGCTGACTCAGTATTATTACTTGTTGATGCTCAAGAAGGTCCAATGCCACAAACGCGTTTCGTTACGCAAAAGGCATTCGCGCAAGGCTTAAAGCCAATCGTAGTTATCAATAAAATTGATAAGCCAGGTTCACGTCCTGATTGGGTTATGGATCAAATCTTTGATTTATTCGACAACCTTGGCGCAACTGACGAACAGTTAGACTTTAAAGTAATCTACGCTTCAGCTATCAACGGCTGGGCAACACTAGATTTAGACGAGCCATCAGACAACATGGAACCTATGTTCAAGATGATCGTTGACGAAGTATCACCACCGGATGCAGATCCTGAAGGTGACTTCCAAATGCAAATTTCTCAACTAGATTACAACTCTTATGTTGGTGTAGTTGGTATTGGTCGTATTAAACGTGGTTCTGTTGCTCCTAACCAACAAGTTACTATTATCAGTGCTGATGGCACTACACGTAATGGTAAAATTGGCGCAGTACAAAGCTACCTAGGTCTTGAACGTATCGAAACTGATAGAGCTTACGCTGGTAACATCGTAACTGTAACAGGTATTGGTGAGCTTAAGATTTCTGATACAGTTTGTTTCCCAGGAAACGTTGAAGCATTACCACCACTAAGTGTTGATGAGCCAACTGTAACAATGACATTCTCTGTAAATAACTCACCTTTCTGTGGTAAAGAAGGTAAGTTTGTAACGTCACGTAATATCCGTGAACGTTTAGACAAAGAATTAGTACACAACGTAGCACTTCGCGTTGAAGATACTGGTAGCCCAGATAGCTTCCGTGTTTCTGGTCGTGGTGAATTACACCTAGGTATCTTAATCGAGAACATGCGTCGTGAAGGTTACGAGCTTTCAGTTTCTCGTCCAGAAGTTATCTTACGTACTGTAGATGGCGTTCTAGAAGAACCGTTTGAAACAGTGACTATTGACTGTCAAGACGAGCACCAAGGTTCTGTTATGGAACAAGTTGGTCTACGTAAAGGTGAACTTACTAACATGACTCCAGATGGCAAAGGCCGTATGCGTTTAGATTTCATGATCCCTAGCCGTGGTTTAATTGGTTTCCAAACTGATTTCATGACGCTTACTTCGGGTTCTGGTCTTATGTACCATACGTTCGATCATTACGGTCCTCACAAAGGTGGCGACATCGGTGTTCGTAAGAACGGCGTAATGATTGCAAACGCAACTGGTAAAGCACTTACTAACGCATTATTCAACTTACAAGAACGCGGCCGTTTATTCATCGGTCACGGTGTTGAAGTATACGAAGGTATGGTTATCGGTATTCATAACCGTGATAACGACCTTACAGTTAACGCCCTTAAAGGCAAGCAGTTAACTAACGTACGTGCATCTGGTACTGATGAAGCGCAAACGCTTTCTCCACACCTTAACTACTCACTTGAGCAAGCGCTTGAGTTCATCGATGATGACGAGCTAGTTGAAGTAACTCCACTAAACATTCGTATTCGTAAGCGTTACCTTACTGAAAACGAGCGTAAACGTGCAGGTCGTGGACCTAAGTCATAATCTATTAATTTAGAATAATGATTTTAAAAGCCGCTGTATTGAAAAATACAGCGGCTTTTTTGTGGGTGAAGGTTAATTGAGTAAAAAGGTTGAAGGAGTTTTTACTACAGAGCTCACCGAGGCGCTGCGTGGTATATCTAGGTCGACTTGTAAATTTGTATTGTTTTTGGGTAATAGTGTTGTTATATATTAGCAAGGGTTTTGCTGGTGCAAACACTAAATATTTATCGGTATTCTTGGTGGTGCACTGTTAGAGTTTTTAATTATTAAATCTCAATTTGGAGTATATTATGGCCTATGAGTTAGGGAAAAGACTAGTAATTGGTGTAGCTTCAAGTGCTATGTTTGATTTGTTAGAATCGGATACTGTTTTCAGAAAGCAGGGTGAGGAAGAGTATAGGAAGTACCAATTAGAAAATCTTGATAACCCGCTTGATAAAGGAGTGTCATTTTCATTTATTAAACGGTTACTTTCTTTAAATAACTTAAGCGAGAATCCTAAAACTGATCCTTTAGTGGAAGTAGTATTACTATCACGTAATGATCCAGATACCGGATTACGTGTCATGAAATCGATTAAGCACCATGGCTTACCAATATCACGTGCTATTTTTATGCAAGGAAAATCTCCTTACGAATATATTCCAGCATTAAGTATATCTTTATTTTTATCCGGTAATTCTTCTGATATCAAAGAAGCAATAGATATGGGATACCCTGCGGGTCATGTTCTCGAATCAGCAATTGTAGATGAAGACGATGATGATTTAAGAATAGCTTTCGATTTTGATGGTGTTCTAGCTGACGATGAATCTGAAACGGTAATGCATAATACAAATGATGTTAACCAGTTTCATGAACATGAAACTAAGAATGTGTTGCAGCCTCATAATCCAGGACCTTTGAAAGAATTTCTTGTAAAAATATCTGATATTCAAAAATTAGAAGAAAAAAAGAAGAAATCTGATCCTGACTATAAAAATCGTCTGAGAGTTTCAATTGTAACTGCCCGTAATGCTCCATCACATGAGAGAGCTCTAAATACTCTAAAGAAATGGGGTGTAATGGCTAACGATGCATTTTTCCTCGGTGGTGTAGATAAAGGTTTAGTATTAGGAGTACTTAAGCCTCATATCTTCTTCGATGACCAATCAGGGCATTTAAACTCTACAAGTACAGTTGCCCCTTCAGTTCATATACCTTTTGGTGTTAAAAATTTAAAGTTAGACTAATCTCTATCCAAACGCATTTAATTTGATGTCATATTTAATGCGTTTTAAAATCCCCGATAATGCAAAGCCCCTGTGTTTGTTGGTGGGGTGTTTTTTCGTTGGGTTTCGCTTCGCTCAACCCAACATACGTGTTCAATTATTTTATTGGTAGTTACTTACTTTTTAGGGAGTAGGGTGATTTTGCCAAATACGTCAGCATCTATAAAACCACGGTTTCTGTCGCCATTTACTGGCTGTACTTCGTGTGAGCCCATAAAGTGCTCGCGCACGTCACTGCCATCGTTATCGCAATACGCTAACATAAATCCGATTACTTGCTTTTCGCTAAGTGTAATTGGGGTGTTTTTAGCACCTTCTTTATAATCATTAGGGTAGAGCTTTATTGCTACTTCCCAGGTAATGTTAAAAGGTGCGGTGGTGTTGCGCTTCCAGTTACTGACTAGGTGGTCGGTATACAAATGGGCTTTTTTATCAGGTCCGTAATCGGCGGCTTGGTTATCAAGGCCAATATGGTATGCCAAAGCGGTGTGATTAAATTGATGATTACCACCTGATGCATCGCTATCAATAAATACTTCAAGCGCATCGTCATCCCAATATTTATACGTTGGATCGGCGTGTGTATCTATTAAAACGTCATCCACAATATCGGCTTGTAGGTATAAATAGTTTTGATCCCACAGTAAGCGATAACGCCCTTTAAAGTCGGCATCGCTTGATGGCAGTGTGCCATCCATTAAATAAGGCATATCGTGCCAAGCGGCTTTATCCCACGCACTTTCTGATACGCCATCAATAGTAATTGGAGTTGATGTATGTTCAACATCAATAGCCATTGCTGGCGTGCTTAATAAAAAGCTTAAGGCGAGTGCTAATTTTTTCATTAATTTCTCAATTTTATTGTCGATTTGTCTTAATGTAATAACAATCTTAAAACAGCTAAGTAAATAGTTATAGTGAAATACTTTCGCCTTCGTTTAAAATATACAGCGGTGTTTTAGCATCCATTTTTTCAACCATGTGTAATAAACGTAGCAAAGCAGAGTGGCTAGTATGGTCGCCCATTTTCCAACTTGAGTTACCGTATCCCCACGGTATCATTACTTTGCAGTTAAGCTCTTGTGCTGCGTTTAGCGCATCCTCTGGTGTGGTGTGGACGTAACGATAAAATTTACCACTGTCTTTACTGTAGTAAGATGCGATAGGCATTAAGCACACATCAATATCGCCATATTTTTGCTGTATATCTTTAAAGTGGTTTGAGTAGCCTGTATCGCCTGCAAAAAATAAGGTGCTACCGTTTTGTTCGAGCAGCCAGCCATTCCATGCGTCTTTATTATTATCTTCGTAAATAAAGGGCACTAATACGCGAGCGCTAAAATGATGAGCTGGCACGGCATTAATAACTAAGTCGTCAATGCTGGTTGTTGAGTACCATGGCATTTCGGTAATATTAAAACCGCCGGTGGGGAAGTTGTCGGCCATACCGAGTGGTGTTAAATAGCGAGGTTTATTGCCAATGCTTTGTATGTCGGCTTTATTAAAGTGATCGTAATGAATATGCGAATACATTACCGCATCAATATTTTCCAGTTCTTGATCGCTAGGCCAAGCCCCTGCTTTACGATAAATACCACCGCCGAGTTTAAAGCCAAGTGCGACTGGAGAATCAAACTGATTTTTTACCGGATCAAACAGCACACTTTGACCATTTGGGGTGTTAATTACAAAACTAGCGTGGCCAAGCCAGCGTACGGTATAGCCGGTGCTAAGTTGTGGTTTAGTTTGCTGGCCTTGGTACTGGCAGTTTTCGCTGCCGGTTTTGCATAGTAAGTCTGGGTGGGCTGGGTAGCAGTTTTCAGTGCAGGTAGTAGGATATGTTTTTTCACCTGCGTATAAATTTTTATAACGACCGTTCTTATCATTAATAACAATAACTGAGTCGGGGCTGGTAATACGATTAATATTATTAGGTGCACCGCAGGCCGTTAATATACATAAGAGCGTTGTTGCGATTAAAAAGCGTTTCATTGTAAATCCCTTTTAGCATTCCCTTTAACATAAAAAAGCCTGCAATTAAGCAGGCTTGTTAAAGTAACAAATAATTAGCCAGCGCTATTCATTTGTTCAATAAATTTGTTTGAATCGGCAATCGATTTGTTCATGTCGTTCATCAACAATTGAATATCGCGTTTAAGGTTAGTGAATTCACCTTTAATAGCCGATACCGCTTGTGCATTTAAGTTATGCTTTAAGTATAAAACGTTATCATGAAGCGAGGTTAATACTGGCTCCATTTTACTCTCTGCGCTGCGCATTGAGCGTAATAGCTGATCAAATTGACGCTTAGTCGCGGCTAGCTTTTTGCTGCTTTCACGCTTAAGTGATGCGCTTTTGTATTGCTCTAACTCATCGCCCCACTCATCAAATAGCGCTTCTGCCACGTCTTCTACTTTATTGATGTTAGTTGAGACTTCGTTAGCGGCATTTAAGCTCGACTCGTAATCATCGTTTAATTGATTGTAAGTGTCTTGTAGTTCGCCACCATTAAAATCAATTAGAGTAGTTAAGCGCTCTAGTGCCGATTTAAATTCTTCTTGTGACTCTTGTTGCGAGTCTTTGGTTTCTTCTACGCGGTCAATTAGAATATCGCGTTTGTGAACACCCACTTTTTCCATCGCAGAATAATAAGCTGATTGGCAGCCAGTTAAAGTAAGTGTTACTACAAGCATTGAAACACTGAGTAATGTTTGTTTTTTCATTTGAATTCCTGTTTACGAGCGTTAGTGCTGTAAATTATGGCGCTGATTGTTATTATAATCAAAACTATATAAGCACAAGTCAATTGTATGAATGATAAGCTCTCACATTACAAACAGCAAGTTAAGTCCTTTATACGCCAGCAACCTGGTTGGTGGATGCAGTATTTTAATCGTTGTATAGACGATCAAATAACGGTTAATGCAGGTTACCTTGCTTACGTAACCCTTCTTTCTTTAGTGCCATTAATTGCGGTGGGTGTTGCTATATTTTCAGCTTTCCCGGGCTTTGAATCTACTCGCATGGAAATTGAGAGCTTTTTGTTTACTAATTTTGTACCCACCTCTACCGATGTTATTAGAGAGCACATTAGCTCCTTTGCGGGCAATGCCAACCAAATGACGGCGGTAGGTATTGGCTTTTTAGCTGCAATTGCATTGCTGTTAATACGTAATGTAGATGCCACATTGAACCGAATTTGGCGCATAAAGAAAAAGCGCCCAATGATGATCTCATTTGCTGTGTACTGGATGGTTTTGAGCTTAGGGCCTATGTTGCTCGGTGCCAGTATTGGTGTTACCTCTTATATTGTATCGTTGGTGTCGTTTGCTGATCAGGGGATTCCTGGGTTTAGCGGGTTTTTGTTAAAGTTATTGCCGTATGGAATTTCGATGGTGGGCTTTATTATGCTCTACACCTTAGTGCCTAATACGCGCGTGTCGTTTAGAGCGGCAATACCTGGCGCTTTTTTTGCGGCACTTTTATTTGAGCTGACTAAAAAAGGGTTTGCACTTTATATTAGCCATTTTCCGTCGTACGAAGTTATTTATGGCGCAGTAGCAACTATTCCTATTTTATTTGTATGGGTGTATTTGTCGTGGGTCGTTGTTTTGCTTGGCGCTGAATTTACTGCGTGCATTAGCCCAAATGATATTCCAGAAACACCAGAGCTTGAACTAGAAGATGATGAACCAGCAGTAAAGGACACAGTTTAAATGCAAGGTTTAATACAACGTGTAAAGCATGCCAAAGTAGAAATTAACAACCACGTGGTAGGCGAAATTAGCCAAGGTATATTGTTGTTGCTGGGCGTTGAAAAACACGACGACAAACAAACGGCCGATAAGCTTTTACACAAGGTAAGTAATTATCGTATTTTTACTGACGAAAACGACAGAATGAACTTAAGCCTTAAAGATATTAAAGGTGAGTTACTTGTTGTTTCGCAATTTACGCTAGCGGCTGATACTAAAAAGGGTATGCGCCCTAGTTTTTCATCTGCGGCAACGCCAAGCCAAGCTAACGAGCTTTACGAATACTTTGTAGCTCAAGCTAAAGAGTTGGGGCTTACAATAGCCACAGGTGAGTTTGGTGCTGATATGCAAGTAAGCTTGTGTAACGATGGGCCCGTTACGTTTAACTTATCTGTTTAAGTTTTTGGTTACCACGACAATATGATTTACATAGCCCGTAATTTTCTGCGGGCTAACATTACAACCAAATACATCGAGTAATAGCTGCTGAAGTTGCTTTAATTGCGACTCATGCTGCGATAAAAAGTTAATAAATAGCACGCCGTTGTTATTTAAAGCCGAGTAGATTTTTTTATAAAATGCCTCTTCAAATAAAAATCGAGGCGCGTCTATTTGGCTAAATAAATCTAGAATAATCCAATCAATATTTTGCACACTTTTTAAAATCTGTTGCGCATCGGCGCACAGCAGTTGCTCATTCTTATTTGACGAAAAAAACTGGGTATAGCAATCAATAATATCGGCGTTTTTTTCAACCGATGTTATTTGTGCTTTAGGGTATTTGTGTTGTAAATAATTACGAATTGCACCGCCGCCAAGGCCGATTTCTAACACTTTTTGTGGCGGCTTAAGAGCTTGCCAGTGCTTATCTAGGTACAATAAATGTGGAAAAAGTAATAAATCCGGGTTATTTAAATCAATAACAGATTGAAGAGTGTCGTTAATAAGTAACCAGCGTAACTGCTCGTGCTCACGTACTTGAATGTGATCGCCACTGCATTTATGCCAATAGATTAACTGACCAATGCTGTGGCTATTTTCAATAAATTGATCGCTTAGCAAACCCGTCAGTGAATTTATATAATTGATTTTTTCAGTCATATTCTCAGCATAAACTAGCAACGTTAAAGCGCAATGGCCTTTGTCATTATTTTTTTACGTTATTTTACAGCCATCACCAAAGTCGTATTTGCAGTTTTTTTAAGATGGAGTATGGTATTTGCCATAATAATGCCAATCAATTTAATTATTTTATTTTTTTAGCTTGGTAGATAACCAATACTATTAGTATAGCGCCGTAGCCTTTTTTTGACTTTTATTTACGGCTTATATAACAACAGGAGTATGTATGTTTCAGGTAAGCACCCCACAAAGTAGCGAAGATTGGCAAGCGTATTACCAATTGCGTTGGCAGGTATTACGCGCGCCTTGGGGCGAGCCTCGTGGCTCTGAACAAGACGATATGGAACAAGACTCTGAGCACCGCTTTATAAAAAATAAAGAAGGCGAAGTACTAGGCGTAGCACGTTTGCACTTTAACAATCATGAACAGGCACAAGTGCGTTACATGGCCGTTGCTGAAGGGAATCGTAATCAACATATTGGTAGTCGTTTATTACATGAGCTTGAAAAAATAGCATGGACACAAAATGCCGATGAACTGGTTTTATTTGCTCGCGAACGTGCGCTTGAGTTTTATAAACGCCACGGTTACGAACTAAAAGAAAAAGCACATTTAGCGTATGGCGATGTACAACACTTTAAAATGGTAAAGCAAAAACCGTCTGAGCCGGGCTGGTTCCGTCATCCAAATTGGACGCAAGTACTACAAAATACGTGGCGTGAGTCTATTCCAATTAGTGACGCGATGGGTATTAAGGTAGAAAGCTATACCGATTGGCAATTTACAACCAGCGCCGACCTAGACGCTAACTTAAACCTACATAACACCATGTTTGCAGGCTCTATTTATAGCTTGGCCACGCTAACAGGTTGGGGCGCTACGTACTTAGCGCTTAAAGAAGCTGGGCTTGAAGGTAATATTGTATTAGCCGATGCTAACATTAAGTACTTAAAGCCGCTTACTACCGACCCACGTGGTTGTGTTGATATACAAACCTGTAAGGGCAAGTTAAGCGATTTAGAAACCGACGGTAAAGCAAGTTACGTAGTGCCTGTAACTATTTACGATGGTGATAACGTGGTTGCAGAATTTGAAGGGCAGTTTGTAGTAAAAAAATAACTGTTTAGCTGTTCAAAACACAAAAAAGCCAAGCGATGCTTGGCTTTTTTGTGTGTAAAACTTAGAGAAGTATCACAGCAGATCGGTTAATAATATACCTACACCAATACGTTCTACATCCGCATTGTAATCAATTAAGCTTTCGCCATAACCGTTAAAGTATTGTGCATAACCACGAACGCGGCCCCATAAAGGAAACGACCAGTCGAGTTGAATTGCACCACGATTATCTGAATTTAAATTGTTACGTGTCATAAAGCTAAATTCATGGTCATGAAAACGATACGCGCCGCTAAACTCAAAGTAACCCATGTATTTATATATGTCTGGGTTGTCATCGCCCTTAGCTTCTAAAATATCTTCTTTTTCGTCCTCAGCTATTCGGTACCAAGGTTTGAAGCTAAAAACAAAGCCTCTGTTTTCCCAGATAAAGTCTGCATAAATACGGTTCCACGAACGTGAGTTTGGTTGGCTTCGACCATTTGATTGATGCGAAATACCTAATGCGATTGCCATTTCGTCGCCCCATAATACGTTTTCTGGGTCGAGGTAATTTATCCAAAATATCTCTGGTTCGTAGTTAGTCTCACGAAATGGAGAAGAAATTTCTGAGTTATAAATCTGCCAATATGATTGCAGTGTAAAGCCAAAAAATATGGCTTGGTCTTTATCCGAAAAATCATCGTAAAGAGGCACTTTTATCGATAGCTGGTATTTTGCTTCTAAGTTGTCGAGCGGTTCACCGTCGTTATCGTCTGTTAGTGCATCAAAGCCATCAAATGGGCGATCGTTTGGGTGTGATACGTACGAAAGAGGCAAAATATAGTTACGCTTATGTGGCGTAATTACATTTCTATTTTTTTTACCTACTTCTTCACGAGCTTGGCGTTTATCAAGCGCGGTAAGTTGTTTGTTTTCTTCAAGAGCTGAACACTTTTTACGAAGATCGTCTAATGTTTGTTTACCATCTCCGCCAATTACCTCATTTAAAATACACTGCTTTACAAGTTCGATGTCGTTGTCTTGCTCATTTGTAGCAACTTCTTCTTGTGCGAAGGTAGCTGTACTTATTAAGGCAGAAAGTGTGATCCAGTGGCGCCAGCTCATTGTAATTCCTTGTGGGTTCGGGTTGTGTTGTATGCGTTAATTTAATTATAACGTCTTTTTACATATGTAACGGTGAACTTTTACTGAATTTGTATTTATAACAAGGTCTATACGTATACAAAGTAAATATAGATCAGAAAAAAAAGCGGCCTAGGCCGCTTTTCTAATGCAAATTAACTATTTTAGTTAATGTGCTCTCACGCAATGAGAAGGGTGAGCTAAAGCTCAAATATGTTAGTAAAAAACTTATAAAGTTCGGTGCCTTGGTTAACACTCGCCGAGGCAAAGTGCAAAATGGCAATTGCATCGCAATCGAGAGTAAGTGTTTGCAGTGGTTGCTCGCTTAAGTAGCACTCCATGCGCAAAATATTAGCAATAGGCTCACCGGCTTTAATGTGCCCACCAAGTGGGGCTATGTATTCAACCATGCCGCCAATGGGGGCGTAATAAGCAAAGTAGTTATCTAAATTACATGCATAGCGAGTCATATTAGCTGGCGTATGCGGTGCATTTTGTAAAACACCTTTGTGATTTAAGTAACTTAAAATACTGTTAGCATCGTTTAGTGCTTCTTTTAAGTCTATTTTTTCTTGGCTGCCTAGCTCTACAGTAAATGCTTCTACAGGTATTGATAATTCACGACCTTGCTCGCTAAGTGCATCACTCAAATGCCACCATGGGCAAAAGTTAGCTTCATCCATAGCACCGTCAAAATCACTAGGAATAAGCAATACATGCTCAATATTAAAGTAACGTGCGCTGTCGGTTGCATAGGTTGGGCAGTACAAATGCTTGCTTGAAATAGGGCCTGTGTGTAAATCGAGTACTATATCAGCCTGATGAGCGAGCTTTTGTAAGTTAAGCGCAATGCGTTTACCCGTATTAAGTAAATAAGCCGGGCCGTTAAGTTTTCTATCTACTTCGTCAATAAGCGCCTGTTTGAAGTTACTTTTTAATGTAGCGTCGTCATACTGGGTATGATTTTGTGCAAACTGTGCCACTAAATTCTTATTGTAGTGATACATGCGATTCCAATTAGTGCCCGTAATCGGATCGAACCTGCCAAGGGTAAACTCGCCAGATTTTTGATTACAACCAATTGGGTTAGCATAAGGCACTAATGTAATATCGCCATTAAGATTAAGGTGTTTTAATTGCTCAAGTAGCTGAAAAATAACTGCGTTACCTTGCACTTCAGCGCCATGCATATTGGCCTGAACATAAACACTAGGCCCTGTGCCATCGCCTTTTAAACGATACACCGGAATTGTAAGCGGTAAGCCGTTTGCAACTTCCCCTACTACAATGTTCTCTTGGCTGATGTGTGTTGTATTACTCATGCTTATTACCTTAAGTAGTGGCTGGCATTTTCGGCTTGGCGAACACAGGTAAGTTCACCGTTTTGCAATGTGTACTCGCCGGCGAGCTCATGGCATAAAAAATACGGCATACTTTCGGTAAATCCGTAAGCACCGCATTGGCTAAACACTAGCCAGTCGTGCTCATTTAAATCGCTTGGCAGGTTATGTTCACCCAAGCAATCAAGCGCTGTACAAAGTGGGCCGTATAAAGTGACCGCTTGAGTTTTAGCACTGGATTCACGCAGTAACGCAGCAGGAAAATCTTGTCTGGTAACAGCAGGGCGTAATAAGTGATTTATACCGCCGCTTAAAATGACTTGCTGTTGATTATAGTTTTGTTTGCGCTCTATTACTGGGTTTGCGTAATGACCACATTCGCCAACAGCATAACGACCAAGTTCCATCCATAGCTCTTCTACGCCCGCATCATTTTTAATTTTAGCGAGTGCAGCTATTAAGTCATCCCAATCAAGTGTTGTTTCGCTTTGTGTATAAGGAATACCTAAGCCGCCACCTAAATCGAGAATTTTAAGGCTAATATTTAAATCGCTGGCAAGTTGGCTAAGTGGTGCAATCATTTGTGACCACAATTCGCTTAGCTTTTGCGTGCTAAGCATGTTGCCCCACTGAAAAATATGTAAGCCGTCAAACTTAAGTGCAGGGTAGTCGGTTACATTGAGTGCTTGCCACTCATCACAACCTAAACCAAACGGCGTAAGGCTGTCGCCGCCCAGTGGGTTTTTTTCACCTTCAGGCCAACGTAATTGTACACGCAGTAATACTTGTAACTGCGTATTTTGTAATTGTGCTTGTTGGTTTAACCAACGTACTTGATTGAGGCTTTCGGCTACGAATATACGCACGCCGCGCTCAATAAAGTGTTTAATTTGTTTAGGGCTTTTTGCAGGGCCTGTGTTGAGCACGCGCTGTGAGCTAATACCTTGTGCGAGTACCTGCTCAAGCTCACCTTTACTTGCTACGTCAAAATTAAAACCAGCGTTGTCTAAGCTTTGAATAATTTTAGACAATGGGTTTGCCTTTACGGCGTACCATAGTTTTACGTCGGTTTGCGCAACTAAACGCGTAAGGTGCGTGTTTAGTTTATCTAAGTCGTAAACAAAAAAAGGTGTATCAAGTTGTTGTGTAATTGTATTTACAGCAGCTTTGATAGGCGTGCTCAAAAAACTCATTATCGTAAAACCTCTTCAAGCAATAACGATGCATCGCTTTTCTCATCGCGGTATTTAACAATTAACGCACACGACATGCTTAAGCCTTGCTCGCGCGCCCATTCGTTTGAAGCAGGGCGAGAGCCTGGTATTACAATAGCGTACTCAGGGATTGGCTCGCCTTTATCAAGTTGGCGCTCGTTTACGCAGTCGTATACCGGAATAGTTGCTGATAAACGCACGCCTGGGGCAAGTACTGCGCCTTTTTTAATGACTACGCCTTCAACAATAATACAGCCAGCGCCAATAAAGGCGTCGTCTTCTACAACTACTGGGCTTGCACCAATTGGCTCAAGTACACCACCAAGCTGTACTGCAGCACTTAAATGTACGTTTTTACCTACTTGTGCACACGAGCCAACTAATGCGTGGCTATCTACCATTGTGCCTTCGTCGATATATGCGCCAATGTTTACATACGCTGGTGGCATAATAATCGTGCCTTTAGCAACATAAGCACCACGGCGAACACTAGAGCCACCCGGCACCATACGCACGCCATCATCAGTACTAAATTCTTGTGGAGCTAAGTTATGTTTATCAACAAAGCCGCCTGCAAACTCAGTATTAGTGCCATTTTTAAAGGCATCCAAAATGCCTTGTTTTACTTCTACGTTAGCTTGCCATTGGCCGCTTTCGTTTTGTGATGCTGCGCGTACTGCGCCCGATTCTAAATTATTTAATAGTTCTAACCAGCTCATTATAAAAACCTGTATTTAATGCCAAGATAAAATGGTGTTGTTTGCAGTTGTGATGCAATCGGTTTGAGTTAACTCAAGGTGTGTTAAAGGTGGACGAAGTTGCGGGCTGCTTAAGCGACCTTGCAAATGCATCAATACCTTTACGGGAATAGGGTTTGCAACAGCAAATAGGCTATTAATAGCGCTTGACCACTGGGCAAATAAATTAGGGTGTTGACCACTTAAACTGCGCTTAACAAACTCGTGAGTTTGTGCGGGCCATGCATTTGCAGCTACCGACACCAAACCTTTTGCGCCAGCTTGAGCAAAATAAGGCATTAGCGCATCGTCGCCACTAAAAATAGCTAAATTAGGCGCCGCTTGGCGGTAAGCTTCAAACTGAGCAATACTGCCGCTCGCTTCTTTTAACGCCCATAAATTTTTATTGTTTTGTAAGTTTTGAATTGTTGCCGCTGGGATGCTAACAGCGCTTCGACCGGGTACGTTATAAAGCATACATGGGTGAGCGCTTGCATTTAGTAGGCTTTCAAACCAATGAGTTTGACCTATAGCGCCAGGCTTTGCATAAAGCGGTGAGCCAAGTAAAAAGCTATGAATTGGGAGTGTATTACAGTAGTTAACCCACTCAATTTGTTGCTTTAAGTTACTACCGCCCACAGCTACCATGAGTGGTACTGTTGGTTTTAGCTGGCATACGTGCTCAACAATGGCTTGTTGTTCTTTTAGCGTTAGTGCTAAACCTTCGCCCGTACTGCCAAGTAGCAAAATACCGTTATGTGCCGCTTCTTGATCGCTAACCAACTTAGTTAACGTGTTGTAGTCAACATCGCCGTGTTGATCAAATGGCGTAACGAGCGCGGTCCACAGTGAGTAGTCGTTTAAATTGAAGTTGTTGATCATCTCTCACGAACTTATAATTTGTACCAATTTTATTAAAAACGTGATCATTTTAGCGATAACTAATTTAATGTAATTGGTATTATTCGAAGAGTTAAAAAGCTTTATGGAAGGAGCCGCATTAACGTCGTTCGAACTAATAATTCGAAGAGCGAATGGGCTTAAAATAATAGGGCGCACGGCCTTAATATTTAAGACCAGAAGCTCTCCACCAAACTAACAAGCTGCTTTTATAAGCAGCTATTGGTGACAGTCGCTAGGGTTCAACCTAGTCGCCCGAAATAAACACCTCGCAAAAGTGGTTACTTCTCGGCGTTAATTCCCCTCACGTATGCTCACTGGAGTTTGCGCTCCTAACATACGCTACCTGAATAACGCACCTCTTCTAGCCCTTTACACCTGTTTGTAGAGTAAAAACTTACAAACCTGTGCAATTTAAATAGGGTAATTACGGCGATTAAAGCATTTTAGCCGTCTAGGTGTCAAGCGACTAAATGCATATTCATTCATCCATAATGGGAGTGGTTACGTATTGGGTGCTTTTCTCGTACACTAGCAATATAAGTAGTGAGGTATTTAATTAGTATGGAAAAATTTAGCGATATTTATAAGCGAGCGGTAGAGCGAAAAGGCTCCGAAAAAATGCTTAAGTTATTACTTGCAAAACCGCTATCTAAAAAACAACTAAGCACATTAAGTGACGACGATTGGCTTGAGGAATTTACTCGAAAAGTATTTCAAAGCGGCTTTTACTGGTCAGTCATTAATAATAAGTGGCCAGGCTTTAGAGAGGTTTTTTGGGATTTTAGCGTTGATAAGTTATTAATGATGCCACCTGATATGCTGGAACAAAAAGCAACGGATGAGCGAATTGTTCGTAACTATAAAAAAGTAAAAACAATTACCGAAAATGCTTACATGATCCACGAAATAGCAGGGGAACATGGCAGTTTTAGCCAGTTTGTCGCTAATTGGCCAGCAGACGATATTATTGGTTTATGGGCGTATTTAAAAAAACATGGTTCGCGTTTAGGCGGAAATACAGGGCCTTATGCGCTACGAGCACTTGGTAAAGATACTTTTTTACTATCACGCGATGTAGAGAATTACTTACGTGCTCATAAAATTATAGACGGCGGCTTACAAACTAAAAAATCACTGAGTGCTGCCCAAGCTTTTTTTAATGAAATGCAAAAGCAAAGCGGCTTAAGTATGCAAGAGTTAAGTTTAATTGTTGCTTATGGCGTTGGTGACAACCGTGTTGGTATAAGTCAGCAATAATAGGAATTACCATGAAATTAGTGCCAAGATACACAGACATTACGGAAAACTTTGCGATAGAAGATTTCCCTGCAAGTGTTGCCTCTCCTCAGTTATTGCTGTGGAACGAGAGCTTAGCAAAAGAGTTTAATATTAACGTTGCAGCTGATTTGCGTGCTAGCACTTTTAGCGGTAACGAGAAACAAGCGATTCCTGCGGTAGCACTTGGTTACTCTGGGCACCAATTTGGGCATTTTTCACCACGTTTAGGCGATGGGCGAGCGCATTTATTGGGCGCTATTAATGATGATAAAAACCAGTTGTGGGATATTCAATTAAAAGGCTCTGGTGCTACTCCTTACTCAAGAGGGGGAGATGGACGTTGTGCTCTTGGTCCTGCTATTCGTGAATACGTAATGAGCGAGGCAATGCATGCACTAGGCATTAAAACCACACGCTGCTTAGCGGTTGTTGGTAGTGGTGAAACGGTTTATCGCAATCCACCACAAGCAGGCGCCATAGTGACTCGTTTAGCAACGAGCCATATTCGTGTTGGCTCGTTTCAATATTTAGCGACGCAAGGCGATGTGGAAGGGCTTAAAAATTTAGCCGATTTAGCTATAGAGCGACACTACCCAGAAATAACCGATACAGGATCGCAGCGTTATTTAGCATTTTTAGGCGCTGTGATTAAAAACCAAGTTAAGCTAGTTGTGAGCTGGATGCGTGTTGGCTTTATTCACGGAGTAATGAATACCGATAATACGCTAGTAAGCGGAGAAACCATTGATTACGGCCCGTGTGCCATGATGAATAGCTTTGACTTTGATACCGTATTTAGCTCTATCGACAAACAAGGTCGGTATGCATTTGGTAATCAACCTAATATAGCTAACTGGAACTGTGCTCGTTTAGCTGAGAGTTTAATACCACTTATTAGCGATGATGACGAGCAAGCGGTTTCATTAATGACGCCATTTATTAATAGTTTTGCTGAGCAGTTTAATACTGAATTTACGGCTATGTGGGCACAAAAACTGGGTTTAAATGAATCTTGTAATAGTAGCGGCGAGTTAATCGCAGAGTTGTTAACACTATTAAAAGATAACCAGCTCGACTACATCAATACTTTCGATGCGCTTACTGAATCCTTAAAAGAAGAAGTAGTAATACCAGAGTCGCTAATTGAATGGAGAGCTAAGTGGGTAGGCTTAACCGACGATAATAGTTATGAAGTAATGAGAGCTGCAAATCCTCGTGTAATACCGCGTAATCATGTGATCGAAGAAATAATTGCACAATATAACGCTACTGGGTCTAGTGAGTTGCTACAGCGCTTTATAAAAATAGCCAGTAACCCATATTCTGACAGTGAAAAATTATCAGAATTTCAAACTACGCCGATAAATGAGAATGATTACCAGACTTTTTGTGGTACTTAACTCTTAACTTTAAATATAACCACATGATTAAAAAGAGTCATTTTTTAATCAAACATGCGCATATATCTAGGGGAATGTTAATTCTGGTGGTATTATGCGCCGAATTAAAGCCAAGCAATGTTTCTTTGCATTTACATTTATAAGTGCATTTAATTTAATTGCTCTTACATTCCTTGCTAAGTACTAATTTACAAAAAACTACTATATTTATTTTTCAATAAAGTTTTAATTTCGCCTATAGTAAGTGGATGTGTGTTGTGACTGGGCATAGAAAAAAGTTATAAACTTTATTTTTCGTTAAGTATTGATTAACAAAGGCTCAGTTAGTCTATATAAAACTGATTGAGCTAGTATCGATTAGCTACAATTTAAAATTGTTCAAATGGGAAGAAAACAATGAAATTAAAATCACTTACAATTGCAATCGCGTTGGCTGCAACTAGCGCATCTACATTCGCTGCTGATAAAGAAGAAGGTTTCTACATTGGCGCATTTGGCGACTACTATGACGCATCTTGGAAAAACATGCGTGCTCAAGCTGGTCTTGACGTAAATGAATCAACTGGCTGGGGTGTTGAAGCCGGTTACCGTTTCAGTGATTACTGGAGCGCACGTCTTGAATATGCAGATATGGATTTTAATGCTTTTGATAAAGTTGCTGGCAACCGCAACAGTATTGATGGCGAGCGTTACGGTATTGATGCTCTTTACCATTTAAATGGTGGTCCTTTCTACGGTCTTTTCGGTATTAAAGAAATGGACGTAGTAGATGACAACACATTCTTAAATGCAGGTGTTGGTTACCAACATTTCATTACAGATGGCTTATTTGTAAATGCTGAAACAGCTGTATACCAAGGTCTTGACCGTGGTTACACAGATGTAGGCGCTAAAATTGGTATTAACTACTTATTTGGCCAAAATTCAGCTCCTGTAGAGCCAGTTAAACCAGCTCCAGAGCCTAAGGTAATTGAAGTAGCTGTAGCTCCTACAGATAGCGACAACGACAACATTCCTGATGCAGATGATAAGTGTGCTAACACACCTATGACTGATGCAGTTGATGGCACTGGTTGTACTTTATATGAAGATAAAGAAGTAACTGTAAGCTTATTAGTGACTTTCCCTAACAATGCTTCAGCAGTATCTACTCAGTACTTAAACGATATTGAAAAAGTATCTGCATTCTTAAAAGAGTACCCAGATACAACAGTACTTTTAGAAGGTCACACTTCTTCTGTAGGTAAAGCAACTTACAACAAATGGTTATCTAAAAAACGTGCTGATGCAGTAGCTAAGCAATTAGTTTCTGATGGCATTGCTAAAGACCGTATTACTACAGTTGGTTTAGGTGAAGAGCGTCTTAAAAATGATGCAAACACTAAAGCTGCAAACGCAGAAAACCGTCGTGTAGAAGCGCATATCAAAACTATCAAAAACGTTAAAGTTTTACGTTAATTAAATAGTTTGTAATAAAAACCCAGCCAAGTGCTGGGTTTTTTTATGCCTGTAATAAATTAATATTGGTTAATGGTAATGATTCTTACTTAACAAGTATTCATGAAAATAGTTTTTACTACAACCACTATTCATAGTATTTATAATCGGTATAATCAGTTGCGTAACTGGATGGATTTTCATCTATCCATAAAAGCTTTATAATTACGCGTTAGAATACTATAAGTATTGGGTAACTTATTTGCGCTTGAAGCGCTACCGGATACTTTCACGTCACCAAGAGGGCAATATTGTGCTACAAGAATATCGTAAACACGTAGAAGAACGTGCCGCGTTAGGTATCGTACCAGCGCCATTAGATGCTCAGCAAACTGCTGATCTTATTGAATTAATCAAAACTCCACCTGCAGGTGAAGAAGAATTCATTTTAGATTTGTTCATTCAGCGTATACCAGCAGGTGTTGATGATGCTGCTTACATTAAAGCGGGCTTCTTAGCAGCTGTAGCTAAAGGTGAAACTAATTCTCCACTTGTTTCTAAAGAAAAAGCGGCAGAATTATTAGGTACAATGTTGGGCGGTTACAATATCGCACCAATGATTGACCTACTTGATGACGAAACACTTGCACCAATCGTAGTTAAAGGCCTTTCAAATACATTACTTATGTTTGATGCGTTCTACGATGTAGAAGAAAAAGCAAAAGCAGGTAATACATTCGCTAAGCAAATTATTGAGTCTTGGGCAAATGCAGAATGGTTTACTAATAAGCCAGCTGTTGCTGAAAAGATCTCAGTTACTGTATTTAAAGTAACTGGCGAAACAAATACTGATGACTTGTCTCCTGCACCAGATGCATGGTCTCGTCCAGATATCCCACTTCATGCTTTAGCAATGCTAAAAATTGAACGCGATGGTATTACACCTGATAAAGCGGGCGAAGTTGGTCCAATTACTCAGATTGAAGAATTAAAAACTAAAGGTTTACCACTTGCTTACGTAGGTGATGTTGTTGGTACGGGTTCTTCTCGTAAGTCTGCAACTAACTCTGTACTTTGGTTTATGGGCGATGATATCCCATTCGTACCAAACAAGCGTGTTGGCGGTGTATGTTTAGGTAATAAAATTGCTCCAATCTTCTTCAACACAATGGAAGATTCAGGCGCATTACCAATCGAATTAAATGTTGATGAACTCAACATGGGCGAGCAAATCGACATTTATCCGTACGAAGGTGTTGTTAAGCAACATGGTACTGATAAAGTGATTTCTACTTTTGAGCTTAAATCTGATGTGATTTTAGATGAAGTTCGTGCTGGTGGTCGTATTCCACTAATCATCGGTCGTGGTTTAACTGATAAAGCGCGTACATCTCTTGGCTTAGGCGCAACTGATACATTTAAAGTACCAACAGCAACAGAAGTTTCTGATAAAGGCTTCACACTAGCGCAAAAAATGGTTGGTAAAGCATGTAACGTTGCAGGTATTCGCCCAGGTCAGTACTGTGAGCCTAAAATGACAACTGTTGGTTCACAAGATACAACAGGTCCTATGACACGTGATGAACTTAAAGATCTAGCATGTTTAGGTTTCTCTGCAGATTTAACAATGCAGTCTTTCTGTCATACATCAGCTTATCCTAAGCCTATCGATGTAAGCACTCACCATACGCTTCCTGATTTCATCATGAACCGTGGCGGTGTTTCACTTCGTCCAGGTGATGGTATTATTCACTCGTGGTTAAACCGTATGTTATTACCAGATACCGTAGGTACTGGTGGTGATTCACATACACGTTTCCCATTAGGTATTTCATTCCCAGCAGGTTCGGGTGCAGTAGCATTCGCAGCAGCAACCGGTGTTATGCCGCTTGATATGCCAGAATCTATTTTGGTTCGTTTTAAAGGCGAAATGCAACCAGGTATCACTCTACGTGACCTTGTTCATGCAATCCCTTACTACGGTATCAAACAAGGTTTATTAACAGTTGAGAAAAAAGGTAAAATTAACGAATTCTCTGGTCGCGTACTAGAAATTGAAGGCGTTGAGCACCTAACTGTTGAGCAAGCGTTTGAATTATCAGATGCATCTGCAGAGCGTTCGGCAGCAGGTTGTACTGTTAAGTTATCTAAAGAGTCTATCTCTGAATACCTTGAGTCAAACATTGTTATGCTTAAGTGGATGATTTCTGAAGGTTACGGCGATGTACGTACGATTGAACGTCGTATTACTGCAATGCAAGATTGGTTAGCTAACCCAGAACTAATGGAAGCTGACGCTGATGCAGAGTACAAGCATATCGTTGAAATTGATTTAGCTGAGATTAAAGAACCTGTTCTTTGTGCTCCAAATGACCCAGATGATGCGCGTCTTCTTTCTGATGTTGCTGGCGAGAAAATTGATGAAGTATTCATCGGTTCTTGTATGACTAACATTGGTCACTTCCGTGCTGCTGGTAAGTTGCTTGATGGCTTTAAAGGTCAACTTCCGACTCAGCTTTGGGTTGCTCCACCTACTAAGATGGACAAAGACCAACTTACAGAAGAAGGTTACTACGGTATTTTTGGTCGTGTTGGCGCACGTATCGAAACTCCAGGTTGTTCACTATGTATGGGTAACCAAGCACGTGTTGCAGATAAAGCAACGGTTGTGTCTACCTCTACACGTAACTTCCCTAACCGTTTAGGTAATGGCGCAAACGTATTCTTAGCATCATCTGAGCTTGCTGCAATTGCTGCAATCATTGGTAAATTACCAACAGTTGCTGAGTACCAAGAATATGCTGCGAAGATCAATGCAACGGCGTCAGATACATACCGTTACTTGAACTTCCACCGTATGCCTGCTTACACTAAAAAAGCAGACAACGTGATTATTCAACAAGCTGTATAATTTTTAGAGTTTGTTTAAAAACCCGCTTAGGCGGGTTTTTTATTGGCTAAAATAAATATTAGATAGTTCATGCTTCTTTTTTTATATTATTGTATTAAATCTAGTCTTAAGTTACTTTTAAAGTAATTAATCGCGCAAAAATTCCTATCAAAATGCATTAAAATCCTCATCAATATTCTCATTATTTTAGGCGAGATTTTATGACAGCATTAAACAACCAGAATTTACTGCAACTACGTTTTGTTAACCAAGCAAATATTGATTTGGTTAAGCCTTCTTTTGATAACCTGCCTGCAAATCCATATGCAGATGGTGCCTTTCGTAAACGTCGTTACTCAGTAGTTAAAATGCAAAATGGTGAAATAAAGTTACAACAAACCAAAGCATTTGTTCAAGACGATTCAATTAATACTTTTCAAGGTAATGTAGAGCGTACTTACGAAAACCTAGAGCAAAGTTTACTTGAGTCAGAAGGCATGAAAAGCATTGTAAATGAGTTTCGCCAACTTACCGGTATTGATGAACAGCGTGATATTGAAATTCATCAGTTCCGTATGCTTGCAATTAACAGTGATACACCTGCAGCGCCAGAAGGCGTGCATCAAGATGGTTTTGACCATGTATGTATATGCGGCGTTTCTCATGAAAACTTAGAAGGCGGCGAGCTACTTGTATACGAAAACAAGCAAGCTGAGCCTTGTTTTAAAATGGAAATAAAAGACGGCATGTTTGCATTAATAAACGACCGTCAAGTGTGGCATAACGCAACACCTATGAACAAAATTGATGCTAGCAAACCAGGTTACCTGGATTGTTTTGTATTAACGTCTTAAGGAATAAGCATGAACATAACGCAATTACGTGAGCAGTTTCCTGCATTAATGCAAAACGTTGATGGTAAATCGCCAATATTTTTAGACGGACCAGGTGGCTCGCAGGTACCAACATCGGTGCTTAATGCGATGACAGCTTATTTAGGTCATTATAATTCGAACTTAGGTGGCGCGTTTTTTTCAAGTGATAAAACGGTTGAGTTGATGGCGAATGCGCGTCAAGCAGCCGCTGATTTACTTAATGCACCTAGCTCACAACAAATTGTGTTTGGTCCAAACATGACCAGCCTAACATTTAGCTTTAGCCGTGCAATTTCACGTGGCTGGCAGGCTGGTGATGAAATAATTGTAACCAATGCTGATCACTTCTCAAATGTATCGTCGTGGCAACAAGCTGCAGAAGATAAAGGCGTAAAGGTAAATACAGCGCTTATTAACGAAGCAGATTGCAGCTTAGATATGGCGCAGTTTGAAAGCTTATTAAACAGCAACACTAAGCTTGTAGCGGTAACGTATGCTTCAAATACCACAGGTTCAATTAATAATATTAAACGTATTGTAGAGCTTGCTCACGCTGTAGGCGCACTTGTTTATGTTGATGCCGTACATTACGCACCGCATGAACTTGTTGACGTGCAAGCGCTTGATTGCGACTTTTTAGCCTGCTCTGCATATAAGTTTTTTGGCCCGCATTTAGGTATGGTTTACGGTAAAAAAGAACATTTAGACGGGTTTACACCTTATAAAGTAGAACCCGCTAAAGACGTAGCACCAGGTCGTTGGGAAACCGGCACACAAAGCTTTGAAGCAATGGCGGGCTTTATTGCTGCTGTTGATTACATTGCGGCGATTAGTGAGCTTGATAATAGCCATTCACGCCGCGAAAAGTTAAGCGTGGCTTTTGCTAAAACTAAGCAGCACGAAATGGCGCTTAGTGAGCACTTTTTAACGCGCTTGGTAAACTACCCACGCATTAAGTTGTTTGGTATTGATGACTTTGATCGCTTAAATGAGCGTACACCTACTTTTGCTTTAATTTTTGAAGGGCTTGAGCCACGCGCCGTTTCAGAATTTTTAGGTAAGCAGCATATTTGTGTGTGGGATGGTAATTTTTACGCGCAAGGTTTGTGCAAGCAATTAGATGTGCTTGATAAAGGCGGTGTAGTGCGCATTGGTTGTATGCACTACAACACCATTGAAGAGCTAGATCAGTTGTTTAATTTATTTGATGAACTGCTCGGTTAAATAATACTGATTTTGGTGCGCTAACTCTTTGGCGCACCATATATTTGTTCTGCACGGTTAAACAATACCCACGATGTTAAAATATACTTATCGTTTGATACTGGCTTATTACCTCTGTGGGTATGTGTAAAGTAGCCAGGAGCTATTACCATAGTGCCTTTTTTAGGTGCTATTTTACGATTTTGATAGTAAAACTCCGTTTCACCGCCTTCATCAACATCGTTTAAATAAAACATAAATAACAACACGCGATGTAGTGCTTCATTGTGCTGTAGCTGCGGGTAAACTTCACTATGCCAGTAAGGGTAGCCACCTTTGTTTACTTCATATTTTTGCGCTTGAATATTACCAAGTCTAAAAATTTGCTGAACTAGCAAAGGTAATTGCGGTTTACCCACTTCTTCAAAATTTTCTTGGGTTAAATCGACAACGTCGCCTGTTTTTGGGTGATAGACCTTTAAGCCAAATGCCCCAATCATCATAAAAATATGCTCTTCAACATACTTAAAAACATGCTGTGCAGTCGTTTGTTGTATATGTTTTAATTGTTGTGCATATTCGGGGTGATTATTTAAGTGTAGGTCGTGACTGTCTTTTTTCTTTAAGTCGACACCGCCCGATGTTACCCCTTGTTTTACATGCGGGCTTTGCGCGAATGTGGTAATAAATTCATCGCAAAACTCATCGCTTAATGCGTTATCAACAACGCGTATAAAGTCCGTCATGGTTTACCTTTATATAATTATTATTGGATTTTTATGTTTATTGAAAAAGTGATGCCGCGCTTTAGCGAAACAGATGCACTCGGACACATTAACAATACCGTACTACCTGTATGGTTTGAAGTCGCACGTGGACCTATTTTTAAGTTTTTTACACCGGACTTAAATCCACATGATTGGAAATTGATTATCGCCAAAGTTGAAGTGTCGTTTGTAGGCGAATTATTTTATGGCCACGAAGTGACCGTAAAAACCTCTGTAGAGCATATAGGCACTAGCTCTTTTACGCTGAGACAGGAAGCATGGCAACACGATAAATGCTGCGCAATAGGTAAGGCCGTTATGGTGAGGTACGATTTTATTGCTAAATCAAAGCAAGCACTTAGCATTGACGAAAAAGCAGCGCTTAACGAGCATATTTACCAAAGCAGTTAACCTTACGAGGCTTATATTTTACATAAGCCCATACTGAGCTGAATTATTGTAAATATATAATGGCAGCTGTAAATTTTTGTCGAGAAATTTTAACGTATTTAGATTGAGTTACAGGCTTCAATTATATACTATTTATATTATATATTATTGCGCCGTTATAACAGGAAATGTTAATTCGGTAATTTGATTGGAGAATGCGTGTGACATCTATTGCCAATAACCAACCTTTACAAGTTATTCAGCTCAGTGATGGTCAAAATTTAACAGCTGAAATTTTGCCATTTGGCGCAATAATAAAAAGCATTAAATTTAAAAAACAAGAAATGACGCTTAGCGTCGATGATCCTCAATACTATCTTGAAAACCCATTTTATCTTGGCGCTACAGTAGGTCGATACGCTAATCGCATTGCAAAGGGGCGTTTTAGCTTATCTGGTACACAGTATCAACTAGAAGCAAATAACGGCCCTAATAGCCTGCACGGCGGCGTTAAAGGCTTTAATAAAGTACTGTGGCAAGTAACCAAACAAACTGAAAGTGAAGTTGAACTTTATTATTGCTCGCCCGACGGCGAACAAGGTTTCCCCGGTGAGTTGCAGGTTTGGCAAACTATTAGCGCTAAAAACGGCGAGCTTACTCTGCACTTTAAAGCGCTAACCAATAAAGAAACGCTCGTTAACTTTACTAACCATTGCTACTTTAATCTTGATGGCAGCGAATCAATTAATGAGCACCTTGTGCAAGTTAATGCCAATTACTATCTTCCTATTGATACAACTAGTATTCCACTTAATGAATCTGCATCAGTCACCGGTACCTGCTTTGACTTTACCAAGCCAGCTCAAGTTGGTGAGGCCTTAAGCGCCGTTCATCCTCAACTAGAAGCTGGAAATGGCTTTGATCACTGCTATATTTTTAATGATGACAGCAGTTTAAAGACGATGGCTACATTAACTTCGCCACACACGAAGGTTAATTTAACGCTCAAAAGTACGCAGCCAGGCATGCAGCTTTATACCGCAAACTTTGTTGGTTCGCCTTTTAAAGCACGGCAAGCTTTGTGTTTTGAAGCACAAAATTGGCCAGATGCGCCAAATCGTGAAAATTTTCCAAAAGCTAATTTATTGCCGGGAGAGGATTACGAACAGGTTATTATTTACTCTTTTTCTGAATGAATACAGCATTCTAATGTTAATTTAAAGAAAATTAAAAGCAAAAATACAGTAATTAAATGCTATCCATAATTCAGGAAAAGGTTGCACTTTTTGCTGGTTTAAAGTATTTATAATATAAATAGTATTTGAAACTATATGCACTACCACAACGACACAACGACTACACACAATCAGGAGTTTTTAAAAAATGATAATTAACAATAAGTTATCGTTCAACAAGAAAACCGCGATCAGTATTGCTATCACAGGCATATTGGCAAGCGGAAACGTTGCAGCTCAAGGCGCTGAAGGCAATACGCCTACAGTAGTAAATGAAGATGTTGAAGTTATCGCAGTAACGGGTATCCGCAGCAGCTTACGTTCATCAATGTTAGATAAAAAAGCATCTAATGTTGTTACAGACGGGATTAAAGCAGAAGATCTTGGTAAATTTCCTGATTTAAACGTAGCAGAATCTCTGCAACGTATTACAGGTGTAGCAATTGACCGTAGTGGTGGTGAAGGCCAAGCGGTAACTATTCGTGGTTTTGGTCCACAATTTAATACTGTACTTGTTAATGGTCGTCAAATTGCGACAGACAGTGCAGGTCGTGAATTTAATTTTGATGTATTGGCGGCGGATCAAATCACCGGTGCTGATATTTATAAAAGTAATACAGCAACTCTTCAAGAAGGCGGCATTGGTGGTACGGTTAACGTAACTACAGCACGTCCTTTTGATTTTGGTGGTTTACATATTTTAGGTTCAGTTAAAGGTATGTATGAAAGCCTTTCTGAAGAAGTATCTCCATCAACATCATTCTTAATAAGTAATACGTTTAACGATGACAAGCTAGGTGTGCTTTTTGCCATCACTAATCAACAACGTAAACTTCAAAATAACCAAATTTTAACGGCTGGTTGGCGCGGTGGCCAAACAATCTCTAATCCAACGGATGGTGTATTGTTTGAAAATGCCTACATTCCACGTAACTGGGATCAAGTTGTTGATGAGCAAGACCGCGAACGAACAAACGCAAGTTTAGTACTACAATATGCACCGTCTGACGATGTTACGATTACTGTTGATGGCATGATTTCAAAATTTGAAGTTGATTCAACAGTACGCGATTTAGCATCTTGGTTTGAACCAGACCGCGTAGGTAGTGCAACGATTGATCCAGAAACAGGTACTCTTTTAACTTTCTCTCAAGAAGTTGGCTTAGGCGCACCAAGTGGCGACCCTGCAAGTGATTTTGTATCACATACACGTAACTCACGTGATGTAACTAATAAAGCATTCGGTATTAACGTTGACTGGCAAGTAAACGAGTCATTAAAAGCAAAATTTGATGTATCTCGCTCAACAGCCGAAAATGACCGAGCAGGTACTGACCGTTTTAACGTTGTAGGTATTATTAATAGCTATACTTTTGACGGTACTGGCAGTATTCCTACTGTACAGCATGATGGTTTTGAAAATGGTTCGTTGCCTGATCCAAGCCTAGCGCGTCTTCACTACAACGAAATTGGTCTTCAATTTACAGATGAAGATGAAATTACTGAAGTAAAAGCTGATTTTGAATATGTGCCAGATAAAGGCCCAGTAGAGCGTATTAACTTTGGTGCTTATCGCCAAGAACGTGAAAAATCAAGCTTCCAAGTATTTGGTAGCCAATGTCAATTTTGTGGTTACGGGACAGAAGCGCCACTTGATGCAATTGATTTTGAAGCTTATACAGCGAGTAACTACTTCCCTGGTTTAATCGATACATTTTATAGCTACGATGGCGATAAAATGCTTGATTACTTAGCCGATCAAGGTTTCCCAGTAGAACCAACACTACAAAATAACCGTTACACAATTAACGAAGACATCACTAGCTTATACATGGACTTTACGCTTGGTTTTGACCTTTCAGATATGCCTGTAACAGTTAACTTTGGCGCGCGTTACTCAGAAACTGATATTGAAGTTGCTGCAATACAAAGCTTTATTAGCGATGTAATACCAACGTCAGATGCGACATTGTTTGCTAACGTATTTGGCCCAGCTACAAGCATTGAACAAGGTACTAGCTACTCAAACTTATTACCGTCTTTAAATGTTAAGTTAGAGCTGCAAGACAACATGATTCTACGCTTTGCAGCGTACGACAGTATTACTCGTCCAACGATGTCTCAGTTATCTCCTGCGACAAACTTTAACGAGCCACGTCGTCAAAACTTAACCGCAAGTGGCGGTAACCCTGCACTTAAACCATTCCAATCAGAAAACTGGGATATCTCTTACGAGTGGTACTACAACGATGCTAACTTATTTAGCTTTGCAGTATTTAGTAAAGAAGTAGATGACTTTATTGTTACCCTAACAGGTGCAGAAACATACGAAATGTCTGACCGTTCAGGTCCTGATTTTGCGTGTACTACATGTACAGACCAAGCAGATGACGAACTTATTGGTAGCTCAGAAGTTTACACAGTGACTCGTCCTCAAAATGGCGAATCAGCTAAAGTAACGGGTTACGAAGTTGGTGTAACTCATATGTTTGAAAATGGCTTTGGTTTTATTGCCAATGCAACAGTAGTAAACAGCGACATTAGTGTGGGCGCAGACACTACACAAACATTTGCACTTGAAGGTTTAGGCGATTCACAAAACTTAATATTTTTCTATGAGCAAGATAACTGGCAAGCACGTGTTGCATTTAACAACCGTGAAGGCTTTTTACGCTTAGTTGATAACGGCTTTAACGGTGAACCAGTGAACGTAGAAACTTACGGTCAGTGGGATATTAGTGCAAGCTACGATATTAACGAAAACTTCACTATTTTTGCCGAAGGCATCAATATTACTGAAGAAGAGCTAGTACAAACAGGTCGTTTTGCTAACCAAATCTATTCAGTTGAAGATAATGGCTCACGTTACGCGTTTGGTATTCGCGGATCGTTTTAATTAATGATGGAGGCGTATTTTTCGCCTCTTAGTTTTCATTACAGCACCAAGGTGCTAATACCAATTAGGTTAATTTAGCAGTAATGTATATTAGTTAACCTAATTGACTAAAATGAATACACATTAAATCAAAATGCCCTAACGGGCATTTGTTGTATAAAACGTTATCAAAAAATACTCAAAGAGTAGTCCATTATGAATAAAGCAATAAAAACAATCGCAGTAATTGGTGGCGGCACAGCAGGATGGTTGAGCGCTGCAATTATAGCTTCGTATCACCAAGGTAAAAATGGTGATGGCTTAAAAGTGATGTTGGTTGAATCGTCAGATATTCCAACAATTGGTGTAGGTGAAGGTACCTGGCCCACGATGAAAAACACACTTCAGCAAATAGGTTTGCGTGAAGTTGATGTATTTAAAGCCTGTAACGCCACCTTTAAACAAGGCGGTAAATTTGTAAATTGGACGCACGGCAACAACGACTTTTACTACCATCCATTTACTGTACCGCTAGGCTACGGCCGCATAGATTTAGCCCCTTATTTAGATAATGTTGAAGACTTTGCACAGCAAACTAATTTTCAACATGATATTTGCCAAGCAAGCTTAGCCCCAAGAGGTATAGCGCAGGGTGAATATCAAGGTAACTGTAATTACGCTTATCACTTAGATGCCGGCGCTTTTGCACAAATGCTTAAACAGCATTGTAAAAGTAAGCTTGGCGTAGAGCATATTATTGGTACTGTTGATCAGGTAAAACTTGATGACGATGGTGCAATAAATGAGCTTACTCTAAAAGATAAAACCCACATTATAAGCGCCGATTTATTTATAGACTGTACTGGTTTTTCATCATTGTTATTAGGCCAAGCGCTCAACGTACCGTTTAAAAAAATGGACCACGTGCTATTTAACGACAGCGCACTGGCGATGCAAGTCCCTTACGATGAAAACGATAACTCCTTAGCCAGCCATACCATAGCAACAGCGCAAAACGCAGGATGGATTTGGGATATAGGTTTAACGCATCGCCGTGGTGTAGGGCATGTCTATTCAAGCAAATTTTTATCAGACGATGAAGCAGAGCAAAACCTAAGAGACTATTTAGGCGATGCAGCAAACGGTTTAACTGCCCGTAAAATTAGTTTTGAATCAGGATACCGTGAGAAGTTTTGGCATAAAAACTGTGTTGCCATTGGTATGTCGGCAGGGTTTGTAGAGCCGCTTGAAGCAACCGCTATTATGCTTGTTGAAATTTCAGCACGCTTTGTAGCTGAGCACATGCCAGCAGACACACAAGTAATGCCTATTGTAGCTAAACGCTTTAACGAGCAGATGGATTACCGCTGGCAGCGTATTATCGACTTTTTAAAGCTGCATTACATGCTAACCAAGCGCCCAGAACCATACTGGCAAGCACATGTACAGCCCAATACTATTCCACAAACCCTGCAAGAAGATTTACTTCTTTGGGGAAGCCGTGGCCCGCTTATTCAGGATTTTCATGGCGCATTAGAGTTATTCCCTGCCGCCAGTTATCAGTATGTTTTGTACGGTATGGGCTTTAAGCCTGACTTTACTAAACAAGCATATTTGTATTCACAGCATGTGCAAGCCAAACAAATAATTGAACGTAACAGCCAGCTTACACAGCAGATGTTGCAAACTTTGCCACCTCACCGTGCTTTTATAGAGCAGTGGTTAGCAGCTAACCCAGTTTAAGGATGTGTAACTATGGCTATTAGTGAACTAGTAAACACCAAACACCAAACATTAAAAATTAACCCCAATGCAGCCGTTGAATATGCAAAAACGCAGCATTTAGTTAATTTAAGAGCAAATGAAATAGCAAAAGCAGCCTGCGACTTACCTATTTTTTTAGCACGCAATACACAAAATGGCAGTTGTACAGTATCAGCGTTAACCAGCTTTAGTGCAGGTCAAAGTTTATTGGTTAATAACAACCAATGGCAGGCACTTTACACACCGGTATGTATGCAAACCCAGCCTCTTTATTTAATGACTCGAGAAACAAATAGTAGCGATTATTTTATCGCGATTGATGATCAAAGCTCAGCCGTAAACACGCAGCAAGGTGAGGCACTATTTGATGCTAAAGGTAATCCGAGTTTATTTTTAAGTGCACAGCAAAAACTGTTAGAAAGCGACTTAAAAAATGACTATCAAACGTATCAATTTACCCAAGAAGTTGCGCGGTTAGGGCTCATTAAAAACATAGATATTGTATTGCAGTTTGAACAAGGCGAAACCCAAACTATTCAAGGTTTGAGCACCGTTGATGAAGACAAACTGCAAACATTAGATAGCAATACCATTGCAGAACTACAAAAGCAGGGTTACTTGAGTGTGCTTAACAGCATGCTTATTTCACTGTTTCAGTTAAATGCATTGGTAAAGCTGCATAACCAACGTCCCGAACTTATGCCTTTAAAGCAGATTAAGTTAGAACTAAGTCGAGATGCGCACGCGCTGTAGCGTGCACTTTTTTATTACACAGACATTGCGCATAACGCGCAGGAGACACACACATGTCAGATAACATTTTACAGCTGGTGGTTTTTGTTTTTGTCACCGCTTTAATTGGTGGCCTTACTTATTGGAAATGCCGAGGCCAAAATCGCAATAACGGACAAAGCCAAACCAAAGAGTATTTTTTAGCGGGCGGTGGCCTTACTTGGATGTTTGTTGCAGGTTCAATCACATTAACTAATTTAAGTACTGATCAGCTTGTAGGTATGAATGGTAACCAAATGGCTTTACTGGTTTGGTGGGAGCTTGCAGCAATTATAGGTTTGATTATTTTAGCCAAAGTGTTCATTCCTGTTTATTACAAATACAACTGCACAACGACCACAGAGCTTTTAGAAAAGCGCTATAACAACAAACATATTCGCGCTGTTATTGGTGGTTTATTCTTTTTAGGTAATGCACTTATTTATATGCCAGCGGTTATTTATTCTGGCGCGCTATTTATGCAAACCATGTTTAAGGTTGATATTCCGCTAATGTATATTGCCACCGCATTTGCCATTATTGGTGCTGTTTATGCGTTTTTTGGCGGCCTGCGAGCAGTGGCTGTATCGGATACCTACAATGGCATACTTGTACTAGGCATGGCTGTTTTAGTCGTGTTTTTAGCACTTAATGCGATTGATTATGACTTTACGGGTATTCCTGAGGAGCGCTTAACACTCATAGGCGATGCTGATTCACCTATTCCTTGGCCAACACTTTTAACCGGTATGATCTTTATTCAAATGTATTACTGGGGTACTAACCAAACAATCACACAGCGAGCAATGGCAGCACCTAATGTTAAAGAAGCGCAAAAAGGTATATTTGCAGCTGCGGGTATTCGTTTTTTAATCGTCCCTGCAATTGTGGTTTTACCGGGTATTATTTCGTTTAAACTTTATGGCGATATTGGCGACGCTGCTTATGGTCGAATTGTGGGTGATGTAATGCCAGCATGGTTAACCGGTGTGTTCGCAGCGGCAATGGCAGCAGCTGTACTTTCTACTTACAACAGCTTATTAAATTCAGCTACAGCACTATATGTGTGTGACATTCACGAAGCGTACTTTAATAAAGAGCCAAGTGTTGTAAAGCTAAGTGGTTACGTAACATTGCTACTAACAAGCTTAACACTGGTACTTGTACCAATTTACCAGCAAGCAGACAGCATTATTAACTTGCTACAGCAATTAAATGGCTTATTAAGTATGCCTATATTCTCTATTTTTGTAGTGGGCTTATTATTTAAAAATGTTGATGCACGAGCGGGTATTGCAGCAGTAATTTTAGGTGTTGTAATGTACGGCATGCTTACATTTGCAAACTCACCACTACATACTGACATTCATTACATTCACTTAATGCCAATTACACTGATTGTATGTGTAGCCTTTGCATTGATAGTAAATAAAGTGGTATTTGGTTTGAATGCGCAGTGGGCAGGTAAAACACCGGCACTTGATGACGCAGGCCAAGCACAAGTACAAAAATAACGTATAAATAGTTTAAGCTGACAAAATCGGTCATGGGGAAACTCTGGCCGATTTTTTATATGTATTAAAAGCAACATGAGAACTTCAAAGCGAAGGTTAGTTTAATACTTTTTATTACAGTGGTACTTCCAGTGAGTTTATCTGACTATTTGCGATGTAAAGACTATCAAAACCTAATTTATATGATATATACTATTATTATTGAATGTCACTGTCTGATAGATTGTGGCTCAAGCAAAGAGATACATTTAGTACATAGTGTAGCTTACTAATTTTCGTTATATTTATAACTCACACAATGAACAAGAGGATAGGAAAATCATGGCCGACACTAAATCATTTTATCGATTAGACAGTGTAAACAGCACCGTTATTTTCGACTGCCAGAGCAAAACACCGGCGTTACTGTACTTTGGTAAACGCCTATCTGAGCAAACAACAGAAACAATGCTTACTCAGCTTGCTACCCGTCAAGAAGTAAAATGTGCCGTGGTTGAAGAAGCGCCTATTTCTCTATCTCCTTTATTAGGCGAAGGCTTTACTGGCGCGCCAGGGCTTGAGCTAGTAAATGATTCAATCGCATGGTCAGTAGGTCCACAACTTCAAGAAGTTCGTCAGCCTTCAGCCGCAACACTTGAATTTGTAAGCGTAGATAAGCTTCGTGGTATTGAAGTCGTGCACAGTATCACGCTTGATAACAGCACAAATGTTTTAAGTGGACATACTGTATTAACTAATTTAGGCGACTCACCACTGGGCGTTAATTTTTGCGCCGCGCCAACATTTCAATTGCCAGATAGCGTAAGCAAAATAGTGAGCTTTGAAGGTCGTTGGTCAAACGAATTCCAGCGTCAATCGGTTGATTTAGTCTTAGGCAGTTTTGTTCGTGAAAACCGTAAAGGCAAAACATCACACGATGTATTTCCTGGTTTATTAGTGCATAACGAAAATGCAGGCGAGCAGCACGGCGAATGTTACGGCTTTCATTTAGGTTGGAGTGGTAATAATAAACTACGCGCAGAGCTTTTAGCTGAAGGTCGTCGTTATGTACAAATGGGTGAGCTATTACTTCCTGGTGAGCTTACGCTTGCTAAAGGTCAAACGTATCAAAGCCCGAGCATTTATGGCTCGTTTTCGAGTGAAGGTTTTAGTGCGCTTTCTCGTAATTTTCATCGTTTTGTTAAAGCTAATTTACTTAGCCAAGCACAGCGTGAAAAAGCGCGCCCTGTGCATTACAACACATGGGAAGGCATTTACTTTGATCACGACGTAGATACGCTTAAGCAACTAGCCGACAAAGTGGCCCCGTTAGGTATTGAACGTTTTGTACTTGATGATGGTTGGTTTAAAGGCCGCCGTGGCGACAATGCAGGCTTAGGTGATTGGACAGTAGATTACAAAATTTACCCCGATGGTTTATCACCAGTTATAGATCATGTGAATAGCTTAGGTATGGAGTTTGGTATTTGGTTTGAACCAGAAATGGTTAACCCAGATAGCGATTTATACCGCGCGCATCCTGATTGGGTTTTAGGCTCCCAAAACAACGAACAGTTAAGCTTTAGAAATCAGCTAGTACTTGATTTAACGCGCTCTGAGGTTGTTGAGTACCTATACAAAGCAATTGACGATATTTTAGTTGAATACCCAACTATTAAGTACATTAAATGGGATATGAACCGCGATATTAACCATGCGGGTAATTTTGATGGTAAGCCAGCAGTGCACCAGCAAACATTAGCACTTTATCGTTTAATTGACCGTATTAAAGCGGCGCACCCAGGGCTTGAAATAGAAAGCTGTTCGTCAGGTGGTGCACGTGTAGATTACGGCGTACTTGCACACACAGACCGTGTATGGACGTCAGATTCAAACGATGCGCTAGATCGCCTTGAAATACAGCGTGGATGTTCGTTCTTTTTCCCATCGTCGGTTATGGGTGCACACGTAGGCCCACGTGATTGTCATATCACAGGGCGTAATGTGAGCATTGAAATGCGTGCTGCGGTATCAATGTTTGGCCACATGGGCATTGAAATGGACCCACGTGAGCTGACCGATCACGAATACAATGCACTTAAAGCGGCAATAGCACTACACAAAGAGCATCGTGAGTTTATTCATAGCGCCGATTTATACCGCCTAGATAGCGACGATTTATCAATTAACTTTGGTTTAATCGATGAGCAAAAAACAAAAGCGTTATTTGCCTATAACAGCGTTCGCGAAACACCGCGTACAGCGCCTAATAAGCTTCGTTTTGTTGGCCTAGATGCCGATGCGCAGTACACACTTAATTTAGTGTGGCCGGTAAAATTTGAAGAGTATCGCCCATCTTCTATTGCTGCGGTAAATGGTCAAACATTTACAGGTGAAGCGTTAATGCAGTTTGGCTTACAAATGCCAATATCATTTCCGCAAACATCGCTTATTTTTGAGCTTAATAAAGCTTAAATTTAACTAAGAGCAGTAAAAGGCGCTAATCGCTTTTATGCTGCTTAGCTTAGATATCAGTAGTCAGCTCTATATTGTTTAGAGCTGACTTTTTTATATCCTTTATAAATGCTAACGAATAAATTTAGCACTTCTAACTCGGTCAATTCAAAACTATCGAAAATAGAGTGGTTACGCTTGCGCGTAATTTTGCTTGTTACCCAACCAGCGTTGAATTAGTGGGTCAACAACCTCTGGGTGTTGCTTAAGCATTTGCTGTGCAATCGGTCTTACTTGGTTGAGGATGTGCTTATCGCGGGTAAGATCGGCAATTTTAAACTCGGCTAACCCTGTTTGTTTTGTACCGAGCACTTCACCAGGGCCACGAATTTCTAAATCGCGCTCTGCTATTACAAAACCATCGTTACTATCGCGTAGTACGCCTAATCGCTTTTGAGCGGTATGAGACAGCGGCGCATGGTATAAAAGCACGCAATGCGATGCAGTAGCGCCACGGCCAACTCGCCCACGTAACTGATGCAGCTGTGCTAAGCCTAAGCGCTCAGGGTTTTCTATAATGATTAAGCTCGCATTAGGGACATCTACACCAACTTCAATAACCGTCGTGGCAACTAAAACATGTATATTACCTGCTTTAAACTCGCTCATAATGGCTTGTTTTTCGGCTGATTTCATTCGCCCATGTACTAAACCTACGTTTAGCTCTGGTAGCGCTTCTTTTAACTGTAGTGCACTGTCTTCGGCCGCTTGGCATTGCAGTACTTCAGATTCATCAATAAGTGTACACACCCAATAAACTTGGCGGCCTTGCTCGTTACACGCTAATTTAACGCGAGCAATAATATCGTCCCTGCGAGTATCAGGAAGTGCCACTGTTGTAATTGGCGTACGCCCAGGTGGTAGCTCGTCAATCACAGAGGTTTCTAAGTCGGCATAGGCTGTCATAGCGAGCGTACGTGGGATAGGTGTTGCGGTCATAACTAGTTGATGAGGATAGCAATCACCAAACTTACCCTTTTCGCGCAGTGATAAACGCTGGTGGACACCAAAGCGGTGTTGTTCATCAATAACGATAAGCACTAAGTTATTAAACTTAACTTCATCTTGAAATAAAGCGTGAGTACCTACAATCATTTGCGCCTCACCAGAGGCTATTTTTTCAAGTGTTGCTACGCGCTCTTTGCCTTTTGTTTTACCGCCAAGCCAAGCAACGGTTATACCTAGTTGATTAAACCACGTTGTAAAATTAACGCCATGTTGCTCTGATAAAATTTCAGTAGGAGCCATTAAAGCTACTTGAAAGCCCTGCGCAATGGCTGTTAGTGCACTAAGTGCTGCTACTAGGGTTTTACCTGAACCTACATCACCTTGTACTAAACGCATCATTGGATACGCGTGTTGCATGTCACCTTTAATTTCAGCAACTACGCGGCTTTGCGCATTTGTGGGTGCAAAAGGAAGTTGCTCTAAAAATTGGCTTTCTAATGTGTTTACCGGATTTAATGCCACGGCTTTAACTTGTTGCCCTTGCTCTCGTACTTTTAATAAGCTGAGGTTTTGAGCAAGTAACTCCTCAAATACAAGGCGCTGTTGGGCAGGGTGAGTACCTTGCTCTAATGCAGTTACATCAACATCACTTGGTGGGCGGTGCAGTAATAATAAGGCGTCACTTAGCGGCATATTTGATGGCTGCCACTGTGAAGGCAGTAGTTCTTCTACTGAGTATTTATTTAGTAAATCAATGGCTTGCTCGCTTAAAGCTCTAATCGATAGTTGCTTTAAGCCTTCGGTTGTTGAATAAACGGGCGTTAATGTTGTCGCTACCGGCTGCTCGTTAGAGGTATCGCTGATGCTGTATTCAGGATGACTCATTTCAAAGCCAACACGGCCACGGCGCACTTCACCAAAACAACGTATTATTTTACCAGCACTAAATGCGTTTTTTTGTGCGGCGGTAAAATTAAAAAATCGTAATGTTAGCCTGCCAGTACCATCATTGATTTGGCAAACAAGCATGCGCCTTTTACCAAACGTAATTTGGCTTGTTTCAATTGTTGCTTCAACACTCACATGGCTATGTAATGCCAGTTCATTAATCGCGTATAAGCGAGTGCGATCTTCATAGCGAAGTGGCAAATGAAAAAGCATATCTTGCACAGTTAAAATACCTAGCTTTAACAAACGCTCAGCCATTTTTGGGCCGACCCCTTTGAGCTCTGTAATTGGGTATTGATTTAAGCTAGGTTTAGACAAAGTGTATCAATCTTATTATTTGTGAGTAGGCTAAGTGTACTTACAGAGCTTTAGTCCATCAAGTATGTTTTAAAGCTTGCCAAAATTGCTCGTCAGCGACTATTTCGCCGTTTTCATCAAGTGCAGGGTAGGGTAATTTTTTTTGTTTACACTGCCTTGCAATAATAGGATGGCAGCCTTCAAAGTAAAGTGGGTGCTTAACTTCGGCGCTCAACATATCTCTATTATATAAACCAGCCAGCTCACGTTGGCGCTGTGCTTCAAACAATATTAGCGCAGCAGCAACCGAAACATTTAGCGATTGCACCATGCCTTGCATTGGAATAATAATATTTTGATCGGCATATTCTAGTGCTTTTTCTGATATCCCTGTTTTTTCTTGTCCAACAATAATAGCCGTTGGCTTGGTGTAATCTACTTCTCTAAAATCAACGGCATCTTCTGATAAGTGAGTCGCTAATATTTGTATTTCTGGATTGCGTTCACGCATTGCAGTAACGGCATCATCAATATTTCTATGCAGGTGCGTCTCTAGCCAGTTTTTACTGCCGCCTGAGGTATTGTTTGTTAGCCATTTTTGCTTTTCAGGCCATACAGCATGTACGTGATGGCAACCAACCGCATCAGCACTTCGTACTATTGCAGATAAGTTATGGTGTTTGTGCACGTCTTCTAAACACACGGTTAGGTCTGTTTGACGGCGCGAAAGTACGTCTTCGATTCTTTGATAGCGAGTTTGCTGCATGGTTATCCTCTTTTTTCGGCAATTATACGAGATTTTTGCAGTTAAGGCATTACCGTACGGCTAATTGGGTTTTGTAGAGAAATAAGTGTTTCTGTTGACTGAATGGCTTCTATTGCCTGTATTTTATTAATCAGCACATCTTGTAAGTGATCAATGGACTTTGTCATTACCTTTATAAATATGCTGTAGTTACCTGTTGTGTAATAAGCCTCTACCACTTCCTCCAATGCTTCTAGCTTTATAAGCGTTTGCGGGTAATCACGTGCGTTATTTAAATTAATGCCTATAAAGCAGCATACATCGTAGCCTAGCTGTTTAGTATTAATCGTTAATTGGGTGCCTGTAATGATCCCTGCTTGCTTCATTTTTTCAATTCTTACGTGAATTGTCCCTGCGCTTACATTAAATCTTTTTGCTAATTCGGCATACGCAGTACGGGCATTTGCCATTAACGCATGAAGTATCTGTTTATCGAGATTATCGATTAAATAATTTTCCATTGTATTTTTCTCATGAAATTATCGAATATATGGTTTTTATACCACTTAATTGATGGTTTTTATATATTAAAGCTATTTTTGTTATGGGATGTTGAATTAATCCTTTAAATCGTTACATTAACTTCATTAAGGGCGTTAATTAGATCGCTTTTTATCAATTAAGCAAGTAACAATAACTGGGAATGAGGCCAATTATTATGAGTTCACACTATGTGCAGCAACAGCAGCAAATAAGTAAAGTTAAGCAATTTTTTTCACAACAACTAGAAACCCAACTTGGGCTGGTTGAGGTTCAAGCCCCAATTTTAGCTAAGGTTGGCGACGGCACGCAAGATAACTTGAGTGGACATGAAAACGCAGTTGCTGTAAATGTGAAAGCGATTACAGATAGCCGCTACGAAGTGGTGCATTCACTGGCTAAGTGGAAACGTAAAACACTGGCAACTTATGGCTTTAGTGTTGGTGAGGGTATTTACACTCAAATGAAGGCTTTGCGCCCAGATGAAGATTCATTAAGTCCTATTCATTCTGTATATGTTGATCAGTGGGATTGGGAAAAAGTAATTAGCGAAACGACAGAGCGTTCGCTGGCAACACTAAAGCAAACTGTTCAATCTATTTATAAAGGGATAAAAGAGACGGAAGCTTTTGTAAGAGAGTCTTATGGCTTAACGCCTTTTTTACCGGACGATATTAAGTTTGTGCACAGTGAAGAGCTACGTAAAATGTATCCTGACTTTAGTGCTAAGCAACGCGAAAAAGCCATTGCACAAGAATATGGTGCTGTATTTTTGATTGGTATTGGTGGCGCGCTTGGAGATGGTAAAATTCATGATGTAAGAGCCCCAGATTACGATGATTGGTCTACGCCAACATGCGATCAATATATGGGTTTAAATGGTGATATTTTAGTATGGAACCCAGTACTTGAAGATGCATTTGAAATATCATCAATGGGTATACGTGTAAGCCCTGAGGTTTTAAAAGCGCAGTTAAGTACAACTGGAGATGAAGACCGCTTAGAGTTTGATTGGCATAAAGCGCTACTACAAAGTAAATTTCCGCAAACGATTGGCGGTGGAATAGGGCAGTCTCGCTTGGCTATGCTATTGCTACAAAAGCAGCATATTGGCCAAGTACAAGTGGGTGTATGGCCAAGTCAAACTTATGATACGGTAAGTGGCTTACTTTAAATTGTAAAAAAGTGAGTTAATTTGAGTGCTCAATAGAGCACTCAATTTTTTAGTGTGTTTTAAACTCTATTTCAATTTTATTATTTAAAAGTTTAACGTTGCACGGAGGGTAATTGCGGATTGTTTTAAGTACTTTATCAAAAATATGAATCTCTACACCTGAATGCAAAACAGAATTCACCGTTAAATTAGCGTCGCTAAGTAAATCGTGTAAGTCGTGATCTAAGTTTGAAAGACGTTTTTCTAATAGCTCTGCTTGCTCACAGTAATGTTTCTGAGTAGCTCCAATTTTAGTAATTAATATTTTCTTCTTTTCGGCATCCTTCACTAAATCAGTTTTTTCTAGCGCTGCTTGCAGCGTATCTAATTGTGCATCTGTTTTAGCTAAGTCTTTAAAGCAATTATCAGTATCCGCTGTTATTTCAGCGCCAGAAGCCGCTAGGTTAATAATCATTTTAGCGCCTGATTCATTCCCTATTTCGCCAGCAATGAGAGTTGTTGCATCAAGTATTTCACCACCAAATATTTTACCCTTAGGTAAGTCTGATTGACCAACTTGCAGTAAGCGCTTAGCTTTTATTACACAATGGCTTGTTTGGCGATCAATAAAAATATTATTTGCATCGAGGTAACAATACTGCGAGTGAGATACATGAATATCACCTAGCGCAATTAGCTTGCAAGAAAGTGACTTACTATCCATTTTTTGATGGCCAATAATGCCTTGTTTAACCGTGATGTTTCCTCCTGCGGTAAGCTCACCTGATTCAACCGTGCCAAATATAGTAATATCGCCTTTGGCAGTTACTTTCATCCCAGGGTCTATATTGCGAGTAACAATAACACTGCCTTGAAAGTCAATATGGCCGCTTTTTACATTTACATCTGAAATGGTAAAAATATCGTCGACACGCATACCATTATTAATTTCAACCGGAACACCAGCAATAGTAGAGACTAACTCAAGCGGATTCATTTTTGATATTTCAGTGCCTTCGCCTGCCACTAATTGTTTATTTTCTCCGGGCTTTGCGGGCAGTATGTCACCTATTACGGTAAAGCCTTCTTTACCGGGAGTTGCTGGTTGCTGGCGAATAAGTACAGAGCCAGGTTCTACGCTTGCAAGCTTGCCAAAATCGCGCATGTCCACACTGCCATCTTCTTTGAGCTTGGGCGCTTTTAAACGGTCTTTTAAAGTCTCTACGGTTGTTATTAGTTTAGTGGCTAAACCATCGCTTGGGAGCCTACCTTTAGCTAATATCCCCTTAACGACAGATCCCGCAGAGTGTTCAGATTGTTTTTGTAGCAGCTGTTCTAAAAAAGCTTGTTTATACCCACGCACAATGCCTGCTTTAACGAGTTGTTTTTTTGCATCTTCTAAGCTTAATAACTTTCCACCTTGGGCAAGCGTTAGCTCGCCTATGGCCAGCATTTTATCGTCGCTAATTGTTACATTTAAAGTGGCATTGTGTTTTGTTGCTACAACGAGAGTTTGTTGTGTGTTTTCGTTTTTAAAAAAATCATTAATAGCGTCATGATCTATTTTACAGTCGCAAAAAGCTGACTTTTCGAGAGCCTCTAAAATAAATGCAGCGCTGGGAGGAATATGTTCTTTTACATCAAGTAAAACATTTCCATTGTTGGCAAGCTTAAACACGAGTTAATCCTTTTTTACTACTTAAGTTAAGTTTGTTTTTTAAAACACAACTACAGATTGCTAGAAATTTACATTTGAGTCAAGAAGTCAGATAAAACGAAGTGTGGAGTGAAAAATAAAGGCTATAGAGAAGCTCTATAGCCTGTAATACTTAATTGGTAGAAGGTAATTCCATTATTCCGTCTATTTCAACTTGTGCACCTTTTGGTAGTGCACGAACACCTAATGCAGCTCTAGCTGGGTAAGGTTGTTTAAAGTATTGGCTCATCACTTCATTTACTGTGGCGAAGTTAGATAGATCAGTTAGGTAAATATTGATTTTAACTAAATCGTGAATTTTTCCGCCTGCTTCTTCACATACCGCAGCAATATTTTTAAATACTTGATGCGTTTGCTCGCTAAAATCTTCTGAAATCATTTCCATCGTTTCTGGAACTAATGGAATTTGACCAGATAAATAAACAGCGGTACCTACTTTAACTGCTTGGCTGTAAGTGCCAATAGCTGCAGGTGCTTTGTCGGTAGAGATAAATGCTTTATTCATGTGTTTCCTATTTTATTTTTTACGATAGACTTTTTGTACATCAGGCATAACGCGAATGCGGCGCATAATGTTAGCAACGTGGATACGGTTTTTAACGGTAACCCCTAAATCTATCACGTATAAATTACTTTCTTTTTCATCGGTGGCAATTTCGACAATATTGGCTTGGGTTGTAGCGACAACATTGGTTAGCTTAGCTAACGCGCCTTGATGGTTAATAATTTCAACTCTCAGAGCTGCAATATATTCTTTTTCTGGGTTATCGTCCCATTTTACAACTAAGTATTTAGAACGCTCATTTTCCCAACCACGAATATTTTTACATTCTTGGCGGTGAACGGTCAGGCCCTTACCTTGGCTTATATGAGCCGTAATGGCATCGCCTGGTACAGGTCGGCAACACTTAGAGTAATTCACTAACATGCCTTCAGTACCAATAATGGTCGCTTTAGCTTGGCTTGTTATATCAGTTAAATCGTCATTGTCATTTTGCAATAAGCGCTTGGCAATTAACATACTCATTAAGTTACCAGAGCCAATTTCTACAAGTAATTCAAGAAGCGTAGTTAGTTCGTGCTCTTCAAGTACTCTCGCTATATTTTCATCAGCAATGCTATCTAGTTTGTTTTCGCCTAATGCCGAATCAAGTAAACGACGTCCTAAAAGCATAGCCTCTTCATGATGCTGGCTTCTAAGGTAATTACGAACACCTAAGCGTGCTTTACCAGTAACAATAAAGTTTAGCCATGTTGCATTAGGGTGGGCACCTGAGCTTGTTATTATCTCTATGGTTTGCCCTGTATCTAATGGCCTACTTAAAGGATGTGGCTTGCGATTAACGCGAGCGCCTACACAAGTGTTGCCTACATCAGTATGAACCGCATACGCAAAATCGACTGCGGTAGCGCCCATTGGTAGCTCAACAATACGACCATCAGGTGTAAATACGTAAATTTCTTCTGGGAATAGCTCAGTTTTTACGTTTTCAATAAATTCAAACGATGAACCCGCACTTTGCTGAAGCTCTAATAAGCTTTGCATCCATTGGCGAGCACGTTGCTGCGAAGTATTACCGGCACCATCACCTGATTTTTTATACATCCAGTGCGCCGCTACACCTTTGTCGGCCATCTGATCCATATCGTGAGTACGAATTTGAATCTCAACAGGTATTCCGTGTGGGCCAACTAATGAAGTATGAAGCGATTGGTAACCATTAGTTTTTGGTACAGCAATATAATCTTTAAAGCGTGTTTCTATAGGCTTATAAAGACTATGAGCCACACCTAATACGCGATAACACGTATCCATAGAATCAACTGCAATTCTAAACGCGTAAATATCCATAACTTCGTTAAATAGCAGTTCTTTATTAAGCATTTTTTTATAAATACTATATAAATGTTTCTCACGGCCTGACACAGTCGCTTTAATGCCTGATTCTTCAAGACGTGCTTCTATTTCATGTTGGATATTAGTGATAACTTCTTTGCGATTACCACGTGCTTTAGCTACTTCAGATTTAAGTGCGCGATGACGCATAGGATATAAAGCTTGAAAACCTAAGTCTTCAAGCTCATTTTTAATATCGTGAATACCTAAGCGGTTTGCTATTGGCGCGTAAATCTCAAGCGTTTCACGTGCTATTCTGCGGCGCTTATCTGGGCGCAGTGCCCCTAAAGTACGCATATTGTGCGTTCTATCAGCAAGCTTGATTAAAATAACTCGAATATCCTGAGTCATTGCCATAATCATTTTGCGGTAGTTTTCAGCTTGGAATTCTTTTTTATCTTTAAAGCTGAGCTTATCGAGCTTACTTACACCTTCAACGAGTTCTGCCACAGTTTCGCCAAAAATTTCGGCTAAATCTTGTTGGCTAAAATCAGTATCTTCAATTACATCATGCATTAGCGCGGCCATGAGCGTTTCATGGTCAAGATGCATGCCTGCAAGAATTTGGGTTACTTCTACTGGATGAGTTATGTAAGGTTCGCCACTTGAGCGAGTTTGTCCTTCATGGGCCTCTCGGGCTACCACGTAAGATTTTTGAACCAGCTCTACATCAGCAGCGGGCAAGTATTCTGAAATTTTCTTTTTAAGACCTTCAAAAAGATACATTCACACTCCAATGTTCTAGGGCCTGTTGACCTTTCAGGATTAAAATTTGTTCAATCTAGGGGCGATTTAATCGCGGCGCGAGGTTTTTAGCCTAGCGGGCTAAGTAAAAATCGAGCAACAAAGAGTAAATTGCCCCTAGGCAGAACCCTTTGGGCAGCGCATGTTTTGCATTTATGCTGCGTTATCGCCTATTTATGGGAAATAACCACACTACATAGACTCTGCCTTGCCTAAATACCAAGCATACTGCTGCAAATTTAACCTCGAAAGATAAACAGGCCCTAGTGAAGCAAATTAGGTAAGCTACGAATATACGATGAAATGAAAGGATTGCCAACGGCTATAGTAGAAATACTGCGCCGTTGGCTAAATCAGACCGGGAGGTCGATTATTGGTTGCCACCAACAATGGCAGCAACAGCAGCTAATTCTGCTGCTTCTTGGTGTTGTTGTTCTTCACGGTCAATTAAGTCCATTGAAGCGCTATCAACTAAACCTAATTCAATTTCACGTAAAGCAACTACCGTTGGCTTATCGTTTTCAGGGTCTACTAGTGGAGTTTTACCACCAACAGCAATTTGGCGGGCACGACGAGCCGCAACTAAAATTAAGTCAAAACGATTACCAACTGCATCTACTGCATCTTCAACTGTTACGCGGGCCATCACAGCACTCCAAAAATAATTTAAAAGCAAAGACGTAGTTTACTCCAAGGAGCCACTTTCGCCAATAGCCAGTGTTCAATTTTTATCAGTTTTACTTGCCTAAGCCTAATTTAAGTAGGCTTAAATTATTTAAGCAGACTATTTAGTAAAACTTGATGACGATCTTCTTGCGCTTTTAGTGTTAAGCGCTGAGCCATTACAATCATTTCTATGTCGGCAAGTGCGTCCTCAAAGTCATCATTAACAATTACAAAGTCGTATTCGTTATAATGTGATGTTTCAGATTGTGCTTTTGCCATACGAGAGGCAATAACCTCTGCCGAATCTTGGCCACGGTTATTTAAGCGTTGTTCTAACTCTTCTTTTGAAGGCGGTAGAATAAAAATAGTTTGTACGCTTGGCATAATTTTGCGGACTTGCTGAGCGCCTTGCCAATCAATATCTAAAAACACATCAATACCCGCATCAAGTTGCGACTCAATAGCCTGCTTTGATGTGCCGTAGTAATTGTCAAACACTTGGGCCCATTCAAAAAAGTCATCTTTGGCAATAAGCGCTTTAAACTCATCTGTAGATGCAAAGTGATAATGCACACCATTTTCTTCGCCTGGGCGAGGGGCGCGAGTTGTATGTGATACAGATACTTTCATGTCAGCGTGTTTTTTTAATAACGCATTGATTAAGCTTGATTTACCAGCACCTGAAGGGGCTGATAAAATAAATAAGTTACCGCGATTTTGTGCCATGCTTTTCTCTACCTAAAAATAAACAGGCTTGGATTACAAGTAAACCAAGCCTTTAATTAACTGCATTGTACTTTAATTAGCTCACCTTGCTCAAGTTAGACGTGCTCAAGTGAGCCATGCCCAAATTGAAGTGGCAGTGTTAGACTTTAAATAAAATTGCAATTTAAAATTGCCAACAGAACTAGCCGCTAGATATAAGTATTTGATAAGGTGAAGTATCACCTATTAAAGGAGCCTTTATGCTTAATAAAACCTTATTTACCGCACAACAAGTAAGAGATAATGAAGCTTTAGCGGCTAAAAATAGTCATTGCGATTTATTTACCCTAATGCAGCGAGCAGGCGAGGCTGTATATAAGCAATGGCAGTTATTTGATGCACAGCATACATTAGTTATTGTTGGCCATGGTAACAACGCTGGAGACGGTTACGTTGTAGCTAGGCTTATTATGCAATCAGGTAAAAAGGTAACAGTATGCGCTGCTGAACCCGAAAAAACATTAAAAGGTGATGCTGCAAAAGCGAAGCAGCTATGGATAGAAGCGGGTGGGGTGGTTTCTCATTTTACAAAAGATGCTCTTAATGAGTGCGATATCGTTATTGATGCGCTCCTTGGTACTGGGCTTAATAGCGCCGTACGCGATAATTTTGCGAATATAATTAACGCTGTAAATAACAGTGATAAGCCCGTAATAAGCATTGATATACCGTCAGGCATTGAAGCAAATACAGGACAGCCTTTAGGGTGCGCAGTACAAGCGACTTCAACCGTTACTTTTGTAGGTATAAAGCAAGGGCTCACAACGACGGCAGGTAAACAATATAGCGGTAAGTTAGTATTTGATGATTTAGCAATTGGTGATGCGTTTACTTGTATCACTCAATCTTCAGGAACCCTTGTTAATATCAATAGCTTTAAAGGAATAGCCACGCGGGCAATCAATAGTCACAAAGGAAGCCACGGTAAACTTTTATGTGTTGGTGGCAATCAAGGTACTGCAGGTGCAATTAGGTTAAGTAGTGAAGCAGCTCTCAGAACGGGTGCTGGCATGGTAAGAGTGTATACACACGAAAGCTCAATAACGCCTATTAGTATTGGCAGACCAGAACTTATGGTAAGCAGTAATAACTTACATCAAGCGCTAGAGTGGGCAAGCTGCATTGTTATTGGCCCAGGGCTTGGGCAAGACGAGTGGGCACAACAAACATTCGATGAAGTAATGCAATATTGCCAAAACAATAAAATGCCATTGGTTATAGATGCAGATGCCCTTAATTTACTGGCTAAGCAAGCTTCATCATACACGTTAGAGCAATGCGTACTTACTCCACATCCCGGCGAAGCTTCGCGACTGCTAAGTGTTAGCACCAGCGAAATCGAATCTGATCGTTTTAACTATGCTCGTCTTTGCTCCAAGCGCTATACCGCGACTTGTGTATTAAAAGGCGCGGGAACATTAATAGATAATGCCCAGCAAACGTGGGTATGTGAAGATGGCAACCCGGCATTGGCCGTTGGCGGCAGTGGCGATGTACTTACTGGTATTATTGGTGCCTTACTTGCTCAAGGTTTAACTATTGATGAAGCAGCACGCTATGGTGTAATACTGCATGCTAAAGCCGGTGATATCGCAAGTGAGCGAGACGGGCAAAGGGGAATGCTACCCAGTGATTTATTCGCAATTGTAAGAGAGTTAGTTAATAAAGTGACGTGAGTTTAAGCGTCACTTTATCTTGCTAATTATTAAGCTGTAGTAGATCCCATTTTGTACCATACAAGTCTTCAAAAACCGCTACGGTGCCATAGGGTTCTACTCTAGGCTCTTCGTTAAATGTAACGCCTTTAAAAAGCATTAAATTATAATCTCGCCAAAAGTCATCGGTATGCAAAAATAAAAACACGCGACCACCCGTTTGATTACCAATAGCACTCATCTGTTCGGGCGTTGTGGCTTTAGCAAGCAGTAGATTAGTCCTGCTCGAATTAGTCCCATTTGAACAAGTCCCGTTTGAACTAGCCCCGTTTGAATTTGGAGGTGAAATTAACACCCAGCGTTTACCCTCTCCTAAATCAGTATCCTCAACTAATTCAAAATTTAGCTTTTGAGTATAAAACTCAATGGCATCGTCGTAGTCCTTAACAACTAATGCAATGCTGCCAATATGCTGTTGAACGTTAGTCATGTTTAGCTCACTCCGTACTATTAAATAAATGTGCTTTTTATCATATTCAGTAAGCGATCAAGTAGGGTATATGCTCGCAGTATGTAGTGTGAATTAACTTGCGAGTTCGTCTTCATCATCGGGTGGATCACCTGAGTCTTCTTTGCGTTTTCTTTGTTCTTGTTTTGCTTTTTGTACATTTTCGTATGTAGGCGGTGGGATAGGAATAATAGAAATAAGCGGAAAGAATGCTAAAAATAAATAAGCCCCCTTAGACATACTTTTACCCCACGTGACCATTTTGAGCATAATCCAAACTACGAATAAGAATAACCCAGTCACAAGGGCAACAAAAATAAAGAAGGTGAATATTGTGTTATTACTTAATAAATCCATTTAATATAAACCTGAGTTATACGTAACTTAGATGTGGGTATAAATTAAACAATATCAATCTGCTTTATAATAAAAAGCAAAACCCAGCCGAGGCTGGGTTTACTTTAAATCGATTTTTAGTACTAAGTGCATAAAGTGTTTATCTGTGTAATTCACCAGCACGTTCTGGTTGATAGGTTACTTCTTTTATTTTTACCTTTATTAAGCCGCCACTCGGTTTAGGCCACTCAATTTCGTCGCCTTGGTTTAGCCCAAGTAATGCGCTACCTACAGGTGATAATATCGATATTTTATCGCCGCTAGAGTCACTGTTCTTTGGGTACACCAAGGTTAACGTAAATTCTTCTTTAGAAGACTCAACAATAAAGTTTACAGTTGAGTTCATCGTTACAACTGACGATGGCATATCTTTAGGTTCGACTATTGTTGCTCGTGCCAGTTCAGCTTCCAATTCTTCTTTATTAGCAAAGCTACCTGCAGGCAATGATTCCATTAAGTCATACAATCTATCTGCATCGAGTGATGAGATGATCAGTTCAGGTTTTTTATTCATCTTAATATCCTTAATAATTTTTAATAAATAAAATTAACTCTGAGTATGGCTTGGCATGCATTTAAGAAGCAAAGGGATACGCGAAGTCATTTTATTAATTAGCCACACCTGTGGCTTTTACTTTATTTGTGCCCAATAGCTAAAAACCCAGCCGAAGCTGGGTTTTTATTTGAGCTAGGTGTTTAGGGGATGATTTACATCATTCCGCCCATACCACCCATTCCGCCCATGCCACCCATATCAGCGCCACCAGCTTCATCTTTTGGGATTTCAGCTACCATTGCTTCAGTAGTGATCATTAGACCCGCAATAGACCCTGCAAACTGTAATGCAGAGCGTGTTACTTTAGTTGGATCTAGGATACCCATTTCAATCATGTCGTTGTATTCGCCAGTTGCTGCGTTGTAACCAAAGTTACCGTCGCCGCCTTTAACTGCGTTAATTACAACTGATGCTTCTTCGCCAGCGTTAGTTACGATTTGACGAAGTGGTGCTTCCATTGCACGAAGTGCAACTTTAATACCGTGGTTTTGATCTTCGTTGTCGCCAACTAAATCTACCAGCTTGCTAGCTGCACGTACAAGTGCAACGCCGCCGCCAGGTACTACGCCTTCTTCAACCGCTGCACGAGTTGCATTTAATGCATCTTCAACGCGGTCTTTTTTCTCTTTCATTTCCATTTCAGTAGCAGCACCTACTTTGATTACTGCAACACCGCCAGCTAGTTTAGCCATGCGCTCTTGTAGTTTCTCTTTATCGTAGTCTGATGTTGCTTCTTCGATTTGTGCTTTAATTTGTGAAACACGACCGCTAATACCCGCTTCTTCACCAGCACCATCAATGATTGTTGTATCATCTTTAGTGATAATTACGCGCTTAGCTGTACCTAGGTCTTCAACTGTTGCTTTTTCAAGCTCTAAGCCGATTTCTTCAGAAATAACAGTACCGCCAGTTAATACAGCGATATCTTGTAGCATTGCTTTACGACGGTCGCCAAAACCAGGTGCTTTAACTGCTGATACTTTAACAATACCGCGCATGTTATTAACTACTAATGTAGCTAGTGCTTCGCCTTCAAGGTCTTCTGCGATGATTAGTAGTGGTTTGCTTGCTTTAGCAACCGCTTCTAATGTTGGTAATAATTCGCGGATGTTAGATATTTTTTTATCTACAAGTAGAATAAATGGGTTATCTAGTTCAACAGTGCCTTTTTCTGGGCTGTTGATGAAGTAAGGAGATAAGTAACCACGGTCAAACTGCATGCCTTCAACAACATCTAGTTCGTTTTCAAGTGATTGACCTTCTTCTACAGTAATAACACCACTGTTACGGCCTACTTTTTCCATTGCTTGTGCAATGATGTCGCCAATCTCTTTATCAGAGTTAGCTGAAATAGTACCTACTTGTGCAATTGCTTTAGTATCAGAACAAGGAACAGATAACGCTTTAAGCTCTGCAACAGCAGCAATAACTGCTTTGTCGATGCCGCGCTTAAGATCCATTGGGTTCATACCCGCTGCAACAGCTTTAAGGCCTTCATTAACAATAGACTGTGCAAGTACTGTAGCGGTAGTTGTACCATCGCCGGCTGCATCATTTGCTTTAGATGCAACTTCTTTAACCATTTGTGCGCCCATGTTCTCAAACTTGTCTTCAAGTTCGATTTCTTTTGCTACAGATACACCATCTTTAGTGATAACTGGTGAGCCAAATGATTTATCTAGTACAACGTTACGGCCTTTAGGACCTAATGTAACTTTTACTGCGTTTGCCAGGATGTTTACGCCAGTTAGCATTTTAGCGCGTGCGTCACCTGCAAAAAGTACTTCTTTTGCTGCCATGTTTTAAATTCCTCTAAATTCTTAAATGTTTATAAACGAAAAGTAGGTTTAGCCTACAATGCCTAAAATATTATCTTCACGCATGATCAGGTACTCTTGACCTTCGATCTTTTCAACTTTTTCAACATATGAGCCAAATAACACAGTGTCACCGGCTTTAACTTCTAACGCTCTCACGTCACCGTTTTCTAAAACGCGACCATTACCTACGGCTACAACTTCTCCGCGAGTTGATTTTTCAGCTGCAGAGCCAGTTAATACAATACCGCCAGCAGATTTTGTTTCTTCTTCTAGACGTTTAACGATTACGCGATCTTGTAAAGGACGAATGTTCATGTTTTTTAGTTCTCCTAACAGTTTCTGAACAGTACAGAAAAAAGCTTTTCTAATTTGCATTCATTAATGGGGGTAGAGTGAAAAATTCCAAGAGAAAAAACGATAAATTTTTAATCTTTTCTCTCATATTCACCATCAATAGTAGTTGGTCGTTCCATTTGCCCTTGCTCTCGTTCAGCATGTTGCTGCCCAGCAAACGGCGATGGCCCTTGTTGCATGCCTGCGCTCATTCTAACAGTTGCTTGGCTAGCAAGGCCTGCAGCCAATTTGTTACGAATTGCAGGGGTTAATAATAGTAGCCCAAATACGTCAGTCATAATGCCAGGAGTAAGGAGTAATACACCTGCAATTACAACGCATATTCCGGTAAATAATTCTTTGGCTGGCATTTGCCCTTGCGCCATTTGCGCTTGTACGTTTTGCAGCGCACCCATACCTTGTGTTTTAACCATTTTGGCACCTAAAATCGCAGTAACAACAACAAGTGCAATTGTTGCAAATCCGCCAATCACGTCGCTTACTTGAATCAGCAAAGCGATTTCGATAATAGGGATGAGAATAAACAACACAAATAAAAATCTAAACATAGCGCTCTCTAAATAATGACACTCAAAAGAGTTGATGAAATATAAATGAGGGTGACGAGGTCTCTTTTCAAGGTTAGGGCATAGGTATCGTCATTTTACTGATATTTTAGCGTCTACACATTGTATCGGCTATCAGATACTATGATGATAGACACTGTCCAATAAGTATAGGTTCATAATGACTACGCATTTTAAAATGATTTTTACGACCTGCAAAGACGAAGCAGAAGCACGCACACTTGCAAGGGCGTTGGTAGAAAAAAAACTAGCTGCTTGTGTAAATATTTTACCTAACATGGGCTCTATTTATATGTGGGAAGGCGAAGTTGCAGAAGCAACTGAGGCTAAGCTACTTATAAAAACGAAATCAGATAAAATGAACGATGTGTTTCTAACAATAAAAGAGTTACATAGCTACGAAGTGCCAGAGATTCAGGTTTTAGAAGTTTCTACGGGAAATTTGGCGTATTTTAATTGGATGGACGAGGTACTGAATTAATGCGTTTTTTCTTTTTATTGTTGGTTACATTATTAACCGTACCTGTAAAGGCTGCGACTAATAATGTGCTTGGTGATCTACTTGGGCCTCCTCAACACACTTTTTTACCTGTAGACCAAGCGTTTGTATTTGACTTTGATCAGCAAGGCAGCACCTTGTTTGTAGGTTGGGATATAGCACCAGACTATTATTTATATAAAAAGAAAATAGAAATCATTGCCAAGGGTGCAAACATCCAAGTAGGTGACTCTGGTAGTGGCGAAATTATTGAAGATGAATTTTTTGGTAAAACAGAAGTCTTTTTTAATACCGCGAGCGTTGTTAGTAAGTTAAGTAATATCACTGAGGGAGCGGTTGTTAAAGTTCGCTATCAGGGCTGTGCAAAAGCAGGGCTTTGTTATCCACCAGAAGTGATTAGCATTCCACTTAGTGTAATTAGTGGCGCACAGATTAAAAATGTAGATCAAAATAGCGCTACCGATGAAGCGGCAACAGCGCAAAGTACATTTGCAGCACTTAACGATCCAGCAGCTGAACCTACAACAAATTCGGATGACACCGAAAAAGAACTGACTTTTACTGAGCAATTAGCCAGTCAGAGCTTAATAACTAATTTACTCATATTTTTTGCTGTTGGTGTAGGCCTTGCTTTTACGCCATGCGTATTTCCAATGTTTCCTATTTTGTCGAGCTTAATTGCGGGTCAGCAAAACCTTTCAACTAAAAAAGCGTTTGCGTTGTCGTTTGTATATATACAAGGTATGGCAGTTACCTATGCAGCGCTTGGCTTAGTTGTTGCTGCGCTTGGTGGGCAAGTGCAGGGGTATTTACAGCATCCATTTGTGTTAATCAGCTTTAGTTTATTATTTGTATTATTGGCTATGTCGATGTTTGGTTGGTACGAAATTAAACTGCCAAGCAGTATGATGAGCAAGCTAACCCAAGTAAGTAACAACCAAAAAGGCGGCAACTACGTTGGCGTATTTTTAATGGGTGTACTTTCGGGCTTAATAGCATCACCTTGTACTACTGCGCCACTGTCGGCGGCGCTCTTATTTGTAGCGCAAAGTGGTGATTACTTAGTAGGTGGTTTAACTCTGTACGTGCTCAGTTTGGGTATGGGATTGCCATTGTTATTACTTGGTACATCTGGCGGTAAATTGCTGCCTAAAGCGGGTGGTTGGATGGAGCAAGTTAAAACCTTGTTTGGTTTTGTGATGCTCGTTGTGCCGCTTATATTACTTGAGCGACTAATCAGCGCCGACATTATATTATTAATGGCAGGTGTGCTTGCATTAGCAACAGCACTGTACTTACATCATTGGCAAAGTAGCCAAACACAAAGCAAGTTAAAAACTGCATTATGGTTTGCTGCAACTCTATTAGTTATTACAGGCTTTACGTTAACTAAAAACTACCTTTGGCCGGTACAAGTACAAACAGTACAGGTAAGCTCACAAAATAATGAGTTTAAACAGGTTGCTGATTTAGCAGAATTAAAAGAAGCAGTTGCACAAGCAAACGACGAAGGTCGAATGGTTATGGTCGATTTATATGCCGACTGGTGTGTGGCGTGTAAAGAGTTTGAACATTACACCTTTCCAGATGCCAAAGTGCAAAATGAGTTTAGCCACTATCAGCTTATTCAAATTGATTTAACTGAGAGTGATAATAAAACAATTGAGCTAATGGAAGAGTACACGGTGTTTGGTTTACCTAGTATTTTGTTTTTTAATACTCAAGGACAAGAGCTTAGTACGCAGCGCGTAACGGGCTTTTTAAATGCTGAGGACTTTGCTAAACACCTAGCAGTTGTGCGCGCCAGCGCACAATAATAGTGCAATAGTGCCACTTGAATTGACTAAGTGGCACCTTCTTAATTCTTCTTATATTTGTACCCTCGACACTGATAAGACCAGTATTTTGCTGCTATTTACGTCGAAATCACTATAATAGTTGGTTAACGTGAGAAATTGTTGCTACATTGCTTTTTCTGCTTACTTAAAAGTGAAAAACTAGTTAGTAACCGCTTAACTCATTACTTATAGGATATATCGCGTATTATGGCTGCAAAATTTAACCTTTTAGTTATAAATGGTCCAAATTTAAACATGCTTGGTAAACGTGAACCGGATAAATACGGTTTTCAGACGCTGAGTGAGATTATGGAGGAGCTAACCAGTGCTGCTAATAGTCTAGATGTTGAGTTAACGCATTTTCAAAGTAATAGTGAGCAAGCACTCATCGAACGAATTCACGATGCTTGGCAAGCGGTTGATTACATAATTATCAACCCAGCTGCATTTACGCATACTAGCGTCGCATTACGTGATGCACTGTTGAGTGTTGATATTCCGTTTTTTGAGGTGCACTTAAGTAATGTGCACGCACGTGAAGCCTTTCGTCATCATTCGTATTTTTCTGATGTGGCACAAGGCGTGATATGTGGATTAGGCGCAATGGGTTATCACGCAGCATTGAATGCCGCTGTGAGCCGGTTGCAAAGCGCAATTTAATTTTAAATTAACACACAAACAAATAGGCGGGTCGTGTAATGGATATTCGCAAGATAAAGAAGCTTATCGAATTAGTAGAAGAATCAGGTATTGCTGAGCTAGAAATCACTGAAGGTGAAGAATCAGTACGTATTAACCGTAACAACATGAGCGCAGGCCCTGGTTACCCGCAATTTGCTCCACAGCAATATGCACCAGCGCCAGCAGCACCAGTTGCAGCGGCTCCTGTAGCTGTTGAAGCAGCAGCACCAGCTGAGCCTACGGGTCATCAAGTTAAATCACCAATGGTTGGTTCTTTTTACTCAGCTGCGTCTCCTGAAGCTCCAGCATATGTAGAAGTTGGTCAGCAAGTTAAAGTTGGCGATACACTTTGTATTATCGAAGCTATGAAAATGATGAACCAAATTGAATCAGATAAAGCCGGTACAGTAAGAGCTATCTTAGCTGAAAATGGCGAGCCAATAGAATTTGATCAACCTCTATTCATCATTGAATAATAGCGTAACCTAAAAGGCCAACTCTAATGTTAGATAAAGTAGTCATTGCAAACCGAGGTGAAATTGCACTTCGTATATTGCGCGCCTGCAAAGAGCTTGGGATCAAAACGGTTGCTGTGCATTCAACGGCAGATCGCGATCTTAAGCATGTATTGCTTGCAGATGAAACCATCTGTATTGGTAGACCATCAGCAACTGAAAGTTATTTAGATATTCCGCGCATTATTGCTGCGGCTGAAATAACTGATGCTGTAGCGATTCATCCTGGTTACGGTTTCCTTGCCGAAAATGCTGATTTTGCCGACCAAGTTGAGCAAAGTGGTTTTGTATTTATCGGTCCTCGTGGCGACACTATTCGCCTTATGGGTGATAAAGTGTCTGCTATTGCAGCAATGCGTAAAGCAGGCGTTCCATGTGTTCCTGGCTCTGACGGTCCGGTATCAGATGATAAAGAACGCAACATGCAAATCGCTAAGCGTATCGGTTACCCGGTAATCATCAAAGCCGCTGGTGGCGGTGGTGGTCGTGGTATGCGTGTTGTTCGCAGCGAATCTGAACTTATTGATTCAATTGCATTAACACAGCAAGAAGCTAAGCAATTCTTTGGTAATAGCATGGTTTACATGGAAAAATTCCTTGAAAACCCACGCCACATCGAAGTTCAAGTATTAGCAGACGGCCAAGGTAATGCAGTACATTTAGGTGAACGTGATTGTTCTATGCAACGTCGTCACCAAAAAGTAGTTGAAGAAGCTCCAGCACCAGGAATTACTGCTGAAACGCGTAAATTCATTGGCGAGCGCTGTACACGTGCATGTATCGAAATTGGATACCGCGGTGCAGGTACGTTTGAGTTTTTATACGAAAACGGCGAGTTTTACTTCATCGAAATGAATACACGTATTCAGGTTGAACACCCTGTAACTGAAATGGTTACTGGTATCGATTTAGTGAAAGAGCAGTTAAAAATTGCAGCGGGTCAACCGTTATCATTCACTCAAGACGACGTTGTTATTCGTGGTCATGCTATTGAGTGTCGTATTAATGCTGAAGATCCTGAAACGTTTATCCCGTCACCGGGTAAAATTACACGTTTCCATCCAGCAGGTGGTTTAGGTATTCGTTGGGACAGCCATATTTACGCTGACTACACGGTTCCACCACATTACGATTCAATGATTGGTAAGTTAATTACTTACGGTGAAAACCGTGATGTAGCTATTGCCCGCGCGCGCAATGCACTTAACGAGCTAGTAATTGACGGAATTAAAACTAATACTCCTTTGCATAAGAGAATTCTTGCAGATGAAAACTTCCAAAATGGTGGTACTAACATCCACTACCTTGAGAAGAAATTAGGATTGTAATTCTAGCCTGAAAAAGGCGTTTTATCTCAGTTAATAACCAGAGTTATTAATCTGATTTAAATAATTAAAAATCCGATATCAGGAGACTGATATCGGATTTTTTAATGCCTGTAATTTATACCAATTCGCTCAATTAAATGAGCTATTTTGAGGGCGGAAAAACGTGTTGGTAGCTAGGCAAAAAATTCGCTATTTAGTTGTTCTCGGCAATTGCTCCTGCATTGCTCTACCTTCTGCATCCATGCAGTCGTAAATGAGAATTTTTTAACGCAGGTAGCGACGCGTTTAGCCCCGCAAAATGATTAAGTGTTATTGCGGATTGGTATTAAGCCTTATAGGCAATAAAAAAGTCCATAAAATATACTGCAAAGAGTAAATTCGATGGACTCAATATTTATATAATATGTTGAACCAACATTACACTAATTTAGATTCAATTAACTGTAGTGCTTCTTCTAAAATTGTTTCTACTGCTTTTTTAGCGCGCTCAGGATCGCGTGACTTTATGGTCTCTAAAATATCAGCGTGCTTAGCAACATCTGCGCCCGGTACACCTTTAATGTGGTTTGTATAGCGAATACTTACTCTAAGGGCTGTACTAATAAACTCAGTTAACTGCACAAAAAAGCGATTGTTACTGGCAACTAATATGCTGGTATGAAAAGCAATGTCGGCTTCTAGTGGGTCGTCCAAGCCTTCGTCTGCTTCAGCCATACGGGCTAAGGCGTTATCAATTTCAGCGAGTTGTTCAGCAGTTGCATTTAGTGCAGCAAGAGCGGCTGCTTGTGGTTCAAGGGCAACGCGTACTTGAGTAAACTCTTTTAATAATGACAGTGATGGCTTGCTGCTTAAAATCCAACGTAGTACGTCGGTATCAAACATGTTCCAGCTACTTTCAGGTAATACACGAATACCTTGCTTAGGACGAGAAGAAATTAATCCTTTAGCAGAGAGCATTTTTACCGCTTCGCGGGTAGCGCTGCGACTTACATCATACTTTATACATAAATCGGCTTCAGAAGGCAGGCCTTCGCTTACAGGGTAAACACCACGCACAATAGCAAAACCCAAATCGTGGGTTAATTGTTGTGTTAAATTTTGACGGGGTTGGCTTTTCATTGCGCAGGATTCCGAGTTGATATATTGCTTTATTATATATCATATATCATATTAATGTACTCAAGGATATGATATAAACTTTTAATTAGCTAAATATTTTAACACAGCAATAACAACTTAGTTTGGCTCTTTATACTGTAAATGTAAGTTTATAAAGAGTTTAAATGAAATTGAAAATGCGCTGTATGGAGAGTTGAATTTGAACACCCTAGCTCAATATCATAGTCTTTCTGGTAAAGTTATTTTTATTACAGGCGGTGCATCAGGCATTGGTAGAGCAATGGTTAAATCCTTTGTAAACCAAAATGCAAAAGTAGCATTTATAGATATTGATGATAAGGCAGCGCAATCGCTTATTCGTGATTTACCCAATGCAAAACTATGGTATAGGCAAGTTGATGTAACTGACTCTCATGCACTTCAGCAATCACTTGTGGATGCATGCGCCGCTTTCGGTGCCATTAATGTACTAGTTAATAATGTAGCGAACGACCGCCGCCAAGCGAGCGAAGACGTTACAGTGCAAGACTGGGATCAGTGCTTACAAATAAACTTAAACCCTGCATTTTTTGCCTCTCAAGTTGCTATGTCTTTTATGAAAGGCGATGGAGCCGGCAGTATCATTAATTTTAGCTCTATTAACGCGATTATGGGCCAGCCACAAATGGCAGGCTATGTAACCGCAAAAGCAGGGCTAATTGGTATGACTAAGGCATTGGCTCGCGATTACGGCGAGTTTGGTATTCGCGTTAACGCTATTTTGCCAGGGTGGGTGGCCACCGACCGTCAACTAGCAAGTTGGTTTACCGAAGAAGAGCAAGTTAAGTGGATGGAAGCCATGGCGCTTAAAAAATTAGTTACCCCTGAAGATGTTGCTAATTTGGCACTCTTTTTAGCCGCCGATGAAAGCAGTATGATCACTGGGCAGAGTATTAAAATTGACGGTGGGAGGCTTTAAAGCTTGGCTAATTCATCTCTTTTTATTGCTGTTGACTGGGGCACGAGCCATTTACGTGCTTATTTGTGCGAAGTACAAGCGCAATCAACACTTAAATTATTAGCACAACGTGATGGCCCTGGCGTTGTTAAAGCGAATCAAAATTTTGAGCAAACCCTAATCGACACGATTTCGGTGTGGAAGCAAGAATATGGCAGTTTACCTATATATATTGCAGGGCAAATTACCTCAAGCATCGGCTGGCACGAAACGCCTTATTTAGAATGCCCAATTAATCCCGAAGGGCTACTTAATGCTGCGGTTAGCTTTGATTGCGATGGGCATACAATTAAAGCGCTACCAGGCACAAAGTGTACGCTGCAAAATAGCTTATTTGATGTAATGCGCGGCGAAGAGCTGCAAATTTTAGGGTTTTTAAAACAAAATCCAGAGTATCAACAAGGTAAAATATTATTATGTTTACCTGGTACACATACTAAATGGGTGCTTATAAACAACGGCGAAATCATTTGCTTTAAAACAGCCATGACCGGCGAGTTATATGATTTGTTATGTCATCAAAGTGTTTTAATTCCTAACGACTGTGCAGAAGGTGAGTTTGACTTTAAAGCATTTGAGCAAGGCTGTGAGCTAACTTTAGGTAGTGATAGCGGTAACTTGGCACATGGTATTTTTAGTGTGCGTACACGCCAGCTTTCAAAGGAGTTAACGCCAGTACAAGCCAAAGCCTATTTGTCGGGTGTATTAATTGGCAGCGATGTACGAGCAGCTCGCCATGCTAGCGAATGGCAATTATTGAGTGATACACAAGTTGTAGTGATTGGCACAAAGCAGCTGAATAAGTGTTTTACTACGGCGCTTAATCAAATAGGTGTGAAGTGTGTTGAGTTTGATATTAAAACAGCGACGCTTAGCGGTTTTAATTATTTATTTAATTTAGAGTCAAAAAAATAAACCCCTCTATAAAAATTAAATTATAAAGGGGTTAACAGGAAGCTATTATAACTTAATAGTTAAGCGCTTTTAGCTGCTTGGTTATGCTCAATGTAATCATTGAGCGCAGCAACTTGTGCCTCATTAAAACGTAGTCCTAATTTGCTGCGGCGCCATAAAATATTGTATGCGTTTTCTGCCCACTCTTCATTTAGCAAGTAATCTACTTCTGCTGCAAATAAACCATGGCCAAAATCTTGGCCAAAATCACTCAACCCAGTTGCACTACCTAATATATTTTTAGCACGAGTACCATAAGTGCGTACAAAGCGTTTAAGTGTTATTTCAGGTAGCCATTCATATTTTGCTTTTAGCTCTGATTTAAGTGCTTCTACAGAGCTAAAATCACCACCAGGGAGCGAGCTATGCTTGGTCCACGCTTTGCTCATTTGTGGGTAAAAGTCTTCAAGCTTATTAACCGCAGCTTCGGCAAGTTTGCGATAAGTTGTAATTTTTCCACCAAACACACTCAATAGAGGTGCTTGCTTAGCATCACTCGAAAGCTCTAATTTATAATCGCGAGTAACGGCTTGTGCATTAACTGATTCGTCATCAAGTAATGGGCGTACGCCTGAAAAGGTATGTACTATGTCTTCGCGTTTAATCGGTTGTTTAAAGTAGGTATTAGTAATATCAATTAAGTAATCAATTTCTTCATCACTAATTTTAACGTCTTGTGCTTCACCTTTGTGTTCTACATCGGTTGTGCCAATAAGTGAGAAGTCATCTTCAAACGGAATAACAAACACAATACGCTGATCTTTATTTTGTAAAATATAAGCTTGTTTCTCATCGTGAATGCGAGGCACTACAATATGACTGCCTTTTACAAGGCGAATATTTTGTGGTGATTTTTCTGTTAGGGCTTCATCAAATAATTTAGCTACCCAAGGACCCGCAGCATTAACAATGCCTTTGGCAGAAATGGTGTATTTAGCTTTGCTCTTTTGCTGCTCAAGCGTTATCTGCCATTTACCTTGCTCACGTTTAGCATTTACACACTTAGTTTGTGTGGTAATAACGGCGCCTTTTTCCTGCGCTGCAAGGGCGTTTAAAACGACTAAGCGAGAATCGTCAACCCAGCCATCAGAGTATTCAAACCCTTTAGTAATAGAGGGTTCTAAAACGCTATTTTCACCAAATTTAATGCTTCGAGAACCCGCTAGTGTTTCGCGTTTCGCTAGGTTGTCATACATAAACAAGCCAATGCGAATCATCCACGCAGGGCGTAAATGCTTTTGATGCGGCAATCTAAAAGTAAGTGGCCACATAATGTGAGGTGCGTTCTTAAGTAGCACTTCTCGCTCTGCTAGGGCTTCTTTTACTAATCTAAATTCGTAGTGCTCAAGGTAGCGCAGACCACCGTGGATCAGCTTAGAGCTGTTTGAAGATGTTGCACAGGCAAGGTCTGATTGTTCGCACAAGAGTACTTTTAATCCTCTGCCTGCTGCATCAGCTGCTATTCCAGTGCCGTTTACACCGCCACCGATGACTAGTAAGTCATATTCGTTATCTGCTAATTCCACCGAGCTAACCTTTTTATTTGTAATATAAATAAGACATAAGCATCATAAAGCTGCTGTTTTCATTTGACAATAGAAAACCCAGATTTTTATTCGTTAATTTTGACGCCAATCCATTTTCAATTTAAAGCAGTAAAGCATGCTTTTTAAATCTAGCATTTAGCTAAGTTAAAAAAGCAAAGTGGTTAAAGTATTGGCCTTAACCACGTAGTATTTACTATGGGCAGTTTTTATTCGTTAAGCATACTTGAGCTACGCAGTGCTGCCATTTTGCGTATAGGTCGTTACGCTCGTCGGCACTCATGGTTGGCTCAAAACGACGGTCGCATGTCCACATTTTAGATAACTGCTCAGTCGACTCGTACACACCTGTTTGTAAGCCAGCTAAATATGCTACGCCTAAAGAAGTGGTTTCGGTCACAGTTGGGCGCTCAACTGTTGCGCCTAAAATGTTTGATAAAAAGGTCATAACCCAATTATTTTTTACCATACCGCCATCTACACGAAGCACACTTGGGCGAAGACCATCACGCTCCATCGCTTTTTGTAAATCTTTGGTCTGGTAACCAACTGATTGCAGCGCTGCGGCAACTATGGTGCTAATACCCGAATCGCGTGTTAGCCCTAAAATAGCGCCACGTGCATTAGGGTCCCAATAAGGAGCACCTAAACCCGTAAACGAAGGCACTAAAAATACACCATGATCGAGCGGTACATCTTTAACCATCGACTCACTTTCGCCAGCATGGCTAAGTAGTTTTAAGCCTTCAACAATCCACTGCATAGTTGCGCCAGCCATAAATATACTGCCTTCGATGGCGTAAGTTGGCTTGCCGTTTAATCTATAAGCAACAGTGGTCAATAAGCGGTTTTCTGAGGTCAGTGCTTTTTCGCCAGTGTTAAGCATTAAAAAACAGCCAGTACCATATGTACTTTTAGCCATGCCTTGTTCAAAACATGCGTGTCCTACAAGCGCAGCTTGCTGATCGCCTGCAATACCACAAACACGAATTGGCGCGCCAAAAATGTCAGCACTGGTTGAACCAAACTCGTCAGCTGAATCCATTACTTCTGGCAGCATAGATTCTGGAATATCGAATAACTCTAGAAGCTCTTGATCCCACTGCTGGGTGTGAATATTAAATAACATGGTGCGCGATGCATTGGTTGCATCGGTGCGGTGCTCTTTGCCGCCTGTTAGCTGCCAAAGTAGGTAAGTGTCAACCGTACCGAAGGCGAGCTCACCTGCAAGGGCTTGTTCGCGTGCGCCTTCAACGTTATCTAAAATCCAACGAATTTTAGTGGCCGAAAAATAAGGGTCGAGCAATAAGCCTGTTTTTTCGCTTATCGTTTGGCAAAGCTCATCAGTTGTTAGGCTTTCGCAATAGTCACTTGTGCGACGGTCTTGCCATACAATAGCGTTATAAATTGTTTTGCCTGTTTTTTTGTTCCACACTAAAGTGGTTTCGCGTTGGTTGGTGATGCCAATGGCAATAATTTCTTCAGGCTTTACATCGTTTTTAGTTAACACTTCGCGACTAGTGCTAAGCACTGTTTGCCAAATATCGTTAGGGTCGTGTTCTACCCAACCATTTTGTGGAAAATGCTGCGAAAATTCTTGTTGTGCTGTACCAAAAACGTCTGCATCTTTTGTAAACAAGATGGCCCGAGAGCTTGTGGTTCCTTGATCAATTGAGAGTATGTATTTGGACATGATATTTGTGTTATTTATCTTATCTTATATATGACTAGATTGCCTTTAACCGAAGTTAATGGCAATGGTTTTTTCTTAAAATAGCAGATTAAAAAATAAACACGCTAATATTTTCTGGTAACTCTTTTATATAAAAGGCGTTTTATTTTTGCATTATTTTAAGGGCGTACGCGGCTATTGATTAAAACAGCCGCTTAAAGTTTATTATTACTTGGTGTGAGGTTTAGCTTGTTGCCAATCCATACCGGTAGAAAAGCGATTATCAAACCCGCGCCACTGTGGCAGCGGTTTACCATCAACAACAGCTTGGTCGCCGTTTTGTGGTAAATCTAAGTATTTACACTCGCTGGCTATGCCTTTTACGTGGCAATCCATCATGGCAAGTACAAAGTGTTTGTTGATTTCGTTTAGTGTACGCATAGACCACGAAGGCTCGTAGTAATGGCCTATATCTAGCTCACTGCTGCTTTGTGCAATAGCAGGGGCTGGGTGTGGTGCAATATTGTGGCGTGCATTTTTGTAAGTAAGCATGTACTTATCTTTGCTGCCTGTTTGTTCATAAAGACTTTTAATGCCTTCATAGCCTGAAATGTCATCTAAGTTACCGGCTATATAAAGCGAAGGTACTTTAATATTTTCCATTGCTTTGGCATCAAATATAGCGTGCTGTCCGCCCCATGGTGCAAAGGCCACCATCGCTTTTATACGTGGGTCTACTTTTGGGTTTTGGTATTGCCCACCAGCGCAGCTGTTTAGTAATTGCTGTACTTGTTTAATTTGAGCAGGGTCTTTCATACCCGTAAACATAGCTGTAGTTTGCTCATTAAAAGCGTAACAACCACCTATCGTATTTACCGCGCCATAACCACCCATTGAGTAACCAATTACGCCTGCACTTTTGTTGTCTACTTGCTTGCTTGCAAAGTTGTTTTGCTCATTAAAGTAATTAATAACAAACTGCTGATCGCGTGAGCGATTTATAAGCGTGCTAAAAAAGCCAGAGAACGGCGCATTATTAAAATCAACATCGGCATTGGTTGAGTCAGTATGATCAATAGCTACCACAATGTAACCGTGTGACGCTAAGTGCTCGCCAAGGTAGTACATAATCGTACGGTAACCGGTATAACCGTGCGAAAGCACTATCACAGGGTAGTGCTCTTTATTATTAATGGCGACATCACGCATTGCATCGGCTTGCAGAGTAAATTCTTTACCTGAACGAGTTTGATCGGTGTAGCTGCTAAGTGGCGCTTTTGCTGTATTTGCAGCCGGATACCACACTTCTACTTTTAAAGGACGATCTTTTTGGCCTTGTGTAGCGGGGTCAAATTGCGCAGGGTTAACTAAATCAAGTGTTTGCACACCTACATTGTAGCTACCTTTAGCTGCAAGCTCTGGGAGTACTTCGCTAGTGATTGGCGGATATAGCTGCTCTGGTTTATTAGATTCAGCAACAGCTACACTGGCAGATAAACTGCACGTAGCAAGTAATATAGCTTTTGAAAGCGCCTTGAGAGTGTGTGTCATTGTGTGTCCTTGTTGTGTATTTTTATTTTTTAATTTGTCAGTTCAGCCGACTCGACGGCATTGCTATATTGCAGCTGCCATTGTGCTCGTAAGGTATCCATTATGTTCATAACCCGTAAGCTAGTACCCAGTGGTAATACACAGCTTTGGGTTTGTTTTTGTAATATACACTGCGTGACATGTGCAATTTCAAACTTAAAATTTTCATCGTCGCTAAAGTCGTATTCAAAGTACTGAGGGTCTTGGCCGTTTATGTGTAGCTCTAGCGTTTTTGCACCTACAAACTGAGGTATTCGAATATAGCCAAGCTCACCATTAATACATGCTTCTGTTGGGCCATTTTGCTGTAGTGCGCTGGCAAGAGATGCAAATTGCCCGTTACCGTAATCCACTATAGCAGTGCTTCGCTCATCAACGCCGGTTGTGCTTTTATATACAAAGGATTTGATGTGTTCAGGGGCTTTATTAAATACCACATCAGCAATCGAAATAGGGTAAATACCTAAATCGAGCAGGGCGCCACCGGCTGTTGTAGGGTTCATTAATCGGTGAGTGTCGGCAAAGCTGCCAGGTAAACTAAAGTTGGCATTAACACTGTGCACATTACCAATAACACCTCCACTTAGGAGCTGTTGTAATTTTACTATAGCTGGTAAAAACCGCATCCAAACGCCTTCCATTAAAAAGCAGTTTTGTTGCTTGGCAAGCTTAGTGAGGTTTTGCAATTGCTTAGTATTAACGGTAATTGGTTTTTCGCTTAGCACGTGCTTATTGTGTGTTAAGCATTGGGCGATAGTTTTAAAGTGTTGATCGTGGGTATTGGCAATATATACGGCATCTATATTTGGGCATTGCATAAGAGCTTGATAGCTCTCATAGCCTTGAATATTGTACGGTGTGGCAAATTCTTTAGCGCGCTGCATACTCGTTGATGCCGCGCCAATAAGCTGTGCATCACTGCAATGCGCAATGCTTTTAGCAAAGGTGTGAGCTATATTGCCACACCCAATAATTCCCCAATTAACCTTTGCCATGCTTATTCCTTAAGTTTATTTAAAAAGACGTAATTTGTAATCCTGAACCCGCTGAACATACGTAAATATCAGCATTTAGGCTAAAACGCTCAAAGTAATGCTTTTCTACCGCAGCTTTAATTAGTGGTACTTCAGCATCACGACACAAACATACAATTGCGCCACCAAAGCCGCCACCCGTCATACGTACTGCGCCGCGATCGCCCATCGCTTCTTTACAAATTTCTACTAAGCCATCGGTTGCAGGTACGGTTACTTCAAAGTCGTGTTTAAGTGATTGGTGCGATGCTGCCATTAACGTGCGAAGTGCATCCATATCGTTATTTTGTAGTGCAGTAGTTGCTGCAATTACACGGTCGTTTTCGCTAATTACGTGGTGTGCACGTTTATATTCGTTTTCGCTAAATGTCGCTTTTACTGCTTGCAGGCCAGCCATGGTGGCTTGGCGAAGTGTTTCTACACCCATTTTTACAGCAGCTTGTTCGCAGTCAATACGGCGCTGGTTGTATTCGCTATCAACCAACTTACGCGGGTAGTTTGAATTAACAATAACAATATTTAAATCATCAGGAACTTTAACTGATTTAGTTGCGAGGTTTTCACAGTCGATTAATAGCGCATGACCGTTCTCGCCTTTAGCTGAAATAAGCTGATCCATAATGCCGCATTGGCAATGCATAAAGTCGTTTTCGGCTTCTTGACCAAATAGCGCAATTTGCTCTGGCGGTAAACCAAGCTGTGCAATATGGTTAAACATACCGCCAACTGCAACTTCTAGTGCTGCCGATGACGACAAGCCACTACCTTGCGGTAAGTTACTGTCAATTAGTAGGTCGGCACCACGTAGTGTGTAGCCCGCTCTTTTAAGAACATAAGTAACAGCACGAATGTAGTTACCCCATTGCGACTGGCCTTCAGTGATTTCTTCATCAACACTAAAGCTGTCTTTTTCGCCTGGGTAATTTAAAGAATGCACAGTAATAATATTGTCGTCGCGCTCTTTAAACATTACTTGGGTACGAAACTCTAACGAACACGGTAAAACAAAACCGTCGTTGTAGTCGGTAAATTCGCCAATGAGGTTTACACGCCCCGGTGCTGCAGCAATACCTTGAGCAGGCGCGCCATACAGTGACAAAAATTGTTGTTGGAATTCGTTAAGCTTCATCTGTGTGTCCTGCTGTATCTTTATAGTGTGTTGTACTGGCTGCTTTTAAAATAGAAGCAGCGGTTTCTGCGCTTAAATCGCGTTGGCTTTCGCCTAGCATTTCGTAGCCTACCATGTGTTTTTTAACAGTAGCAGAGCGAAGTAGCGGCGGATAAAAATGTGCATGCAAACGCCAATGTTGCTCATCAGAGCCTCTATTAGCCGGTGCATTGTGCCATCCCATTGAGTATGGGAAGCTGCAATTAAATACGTTGTCGTACTTAGTGGTTAATACTTTAAGTGCCTGAGCCAAAGAGTCGGTTTGCGCATCGTTTAGCTGGCTAAAGTTTTGAATGTTATCTTTAGTTACTAGCATTGTTTCAAACGGCCACGCTGCCCAAAATGGCACAACAACAAGCCAATGTTCGTTTTCAAATACAACACGTGTTTGATCTGCTTGCTCTTTTTGCGCGTAATCGGCAAGCATGGCTGTGCCATGCTTTTTATAATAGGCAAGCTGCTGGTTATCTTCGGCTTCTATTTCGGTTGATAAATGCGAGTGAGCCCATACTTGGCCGTGAGGATGAGGTTGCGAACAACCCATGATCTCGCCTTTATTTTCAAAAACTTGTACACATTCGTACTGCTGTGCAAGTTCTGTATAATTTTGTTTCCAGGTTTTTACTACTTCGTGCAATGCGTTTTGGCTAAGCTCTGGTAGTGTTTTATTATGCTCTGGAGAAAAACAAATTACGCGGCATTCGCCACTGGCTTCGTCGGCAATAAATAAATCGCTGTCTGACTCTAAGCTTTGTAATTGCTCGCTGGCATTAGGCGTTAATGCGCCAAAGTCATTTCTAAATACGTGTGTGTATTTGTAATCAGGGTTACTGTCGCCATTTGCACGGGTATTACTTGGGCAAAGTGGGCAGCTGTCATCGTGTTTTGGTAATACGTTTTCGTTAACGGCTTCTGTTGCGCCTAACCATGGGCGGTTATTACGATGTGGTGACACTAATACCCAACGACCCGTTAGCGGATTTTTACGTCTGTGAGTACTTTCTAATAAAGCCATATTAACTCTCCAACCCACTTGGGTAATTAGTTTGCCAGCGCCATGTGTCGTTTGTCATGTCGCTAAGTGTTAGTTCTGCGTGCCAGTTAAGTGTGTTTTGCGCTTTTGTGGCATCGGCGTAGTTACAGGCAATATCACCTGCACGGCGCGGTGCAATCTTATACGGAATATCTTTATTGGCTGATGCGCTAAATGCCTTAATCATATCAAGCACAGAATAACCTTGCCCTGTGCCTAAGTTGTAAGCATGGAAGGCGGTATCTGTTTTATGTTGCATAAATGCCGCAACATGACCTTTAGCTAAATCTAAAACATGAATATAGTCGCGCACGCCTGTGCCATCTTCGGTGTCGTAGTCGTCACCAAAAATATTAACCATGTCGCGTTTGCCTACTGCAGTTTGAGCAATAAATGGCATTAAGTTATTAGGAATACCATTAGGGCTTTCACCTAATAAACCACTTGGGTGTGCACCTACTGGGTTAAAGTAACGAAGCGCTATGCCCATAAATTTGCTGTTGGCATTACATACATCTTGCATGGCTTGTTCAACCATAACTTTAGTCCAACCATATGGGTTAGTTGCGCGTATAGGATGCTTTTCGTCAATAGGGAGGTAGTCTGGCTCGCCGTACACAGTAGCCGATGAGCTAAATATAATATGGTTAACGCCTTCATCTTGCATGTTTTGTAGCATGCTTAATGTGCCCGACACATTATTTTGATAATAACGCAGCGGTTGCTCGGTAGATTCGCCAACGGCTTTTAAAGCCGCAAAGTGAAAAACAGCTTCGGCTTTAGTATGTTTTAGGGCGAGTTTAAATTGTTGCTCGTCTTGAATGTCACCCAAAATAAACTCAAACCGAGTACCTGTAATCTTTTCGAGTTGGTCAAGTACCCGCGCACTTGCATTAGACAAGTTATCATAAATAACAGGCGTAATACCTGCTTCATGCAATGCAATACATGTGTGGCTACCTATGTAACCCATGCCGCCAGTAACTAAAACTTTCATGTTATTTCTCGAAAAGTGTATTTATATGATAAATACTACTATTAAGGAGGTTTAAAAACAATAGTTATGATTGCTGGGTAATTCAAATAAAAGCATAAAAAACATTCAGCTTAAACACTTACCTGCCTTTTAAAGGAATGCTTTTATATTAACTAACATAGGCTTAGCTTTATCAATTAATTCTATAAACTGATTCAACTATTGGCCTAATTATCAGCAGTAAGTCGGGGTGCTAATATAGCGAAAATAAAGTAAGGAGAGATCAACATGAACAAAACAATTTTACTTACCGGTGCTACCGATGGCATTGGGCTAGAAACGGCAAAGATGTTATTAGCACAAGGTCACACCGTATTATTACATGGCCGCAGCCAAGCAAAGCTAAATGCGCTACAAGTAGCTTTAACCGAGCAATACCCAAATGCAAGTACACATACTTATATTGCTGATTTAAGCGATATGAGCCAAGTTCAAACTTTGGCAAAAAATGTATTAGCCGATTTGGCCGAAAATAATAACCAGCTTGACGTACTTATTAATAATGCAGGCGTTTATCAATTAGTTGATGCTACAACAATTGACGGCCTTGATGCTCGCTTTGTTGTAAACACGATTGCGCCATATCTTCTTACAAAACTATTGTTACCTGTTCTTGGTCATGATTCGCGAGTGGTTAATGTGTCATCAGCTGCGCAATCAAGCGTTAACTTAAATGCACTTATAGGTAACACTGAACTTTCTGATAGTGCGGCTTATGCACAAAGTAAATTGGCTATTACTATGTGGTCGCGTCATTTAGGGCTTGAGCTTAAAGATACTGGGCCATTAGTTGTATCGGTAAACCCTAAATCGTTACTGGGAAGCAAAATGGTAAAAGACGCTTACGGTATAGATGGTGGGGATTTAAAAATTGGCGCAAATATTTTTTGTCGCGCAGCGCTTAGTGATGAATTTAAAGATGCCGCAGGCCTGTATTTTGATAACGATACAGGACGCTTTGCGCCTCCTCATGTTGATGCACTTGATAATGCTAAAAATCAACAACTAGTAGATACGTTAGGCAGTATTTTAGCACAGCTTAAATTAGGCAAAGCATAATGAAAAATCATGTTACCTGGACAGTACAAGGCCAAATTAAAGAAGGTAAATACGATGAGTTTTTACTGGTAATGGCGCGATTAGTTACTTTGGCTAAAAGTGAAGCGGGCACTTTAATGTATGAGTGGACAGTAAGTGAAGGCAAACGCAGTGTACATATTTACGAGCGTTACCAAGATGAAGATGCTGCTAAAGCGCATCTTGCTGGTTGGGGCGAAAGTGGCCCACTATTTTTAAGCGTAGTTGATATGGATAAAGTAACGGTATTTAGTCAATTATCAGAAGAGTTTGCACAAGCCTTTGCAGGCCCAAGCAGTGTATTTATGAAACCTGTGGGTGGCTTTGTAAAGTTTTAGAGAAAATACCCATTGTTGATCTAAAGAGCTCACCTCATCAGTGAGCTCTTTTTTTAGTGGCATTACTGCTCTTGCTGCAAGCGTTCGTATAGCCAATCTTTTAGTTCTGTACGTTCATGTTTTAGTTGATGCATTTGCTCATCGCTTATGGGCGCATCTTTGAGCTCTAATACCCTAATCTCTTTATCTAGCTTGTCGTACTTATCTGCTTTTTTTGCAAATTCAGTATCGCTTTCATTTAACTCGGCAATGGTCTTTAAGTACTCTGGAAAGTCATTTGTTAATGAGTGGTCTTCGCCTAACATATTCGCTCCTTAGTAGGATATAAATGAGCTCACAAGTAAGTGAGTTGTATAAGTGAATTACTGCCTTTCATATAATACACTGGGGCTTACATAGATATAATTCAACCATCGAGCCGCTAATTTGATGTAGCACAAACAACCGTTTTTACTTTTTAGCCGTTACTGCTTTTCCCAATAAGGGACTTCACCAAAGTAGGCAATAAAATGATCGATAAACGCACGCACCTTAGGGGCTAATAATCTATTGCTTGGATATACAGCCCAAATATCGGCATTAGCTACCAGCGGAAAGTCTTTTAACACTTCTACTAGGCTGCCATCTTCTAAATATTTATAGCTACACCAATTTGAACTAATAGTAATACCTAACCCTTGTACGCTCGCATCACGAACGGCTTCACCGTTATCAAAACGAAGTGCGCCTTTGGTTTTAATATTAAGAGTGTCTTTACCTGATTTAAAACCCCAGCTCTCTATACTGGCTAAGTTAATAATTTGATGATTAACTAAATCTTGCGGTGTTTTAGGCAAGCCGTTTTTAGCTATATACTCAGGCGATGCGCATACAATACGGTTATCAGATGCCAGTTTGCGAGCAATTAGGTTTGAATCTTTAAGTGCCGCATCGCGAATTGCAATATCAAAACCGCCTTCTACTAAATCAACAATAGTATCGCTAAAGCGGCAATCTATAGTCAGCCCTGGGTATTTTTGCATAAAGCTTTTTAAGGCAGGGACTATATGCATTCGTCCAAAAGAAGCAGGCGCAGTGATACGTAATGTACCTTGCGGCACTAAGCTTCCTGCACCTACCGAGGCGCGTGCGGTTTCTAATGTTGCTAGCACCTCTTGTGCATGAGGTAAAAATGCCTCGCCTTCTTCGGTCAGCGACACCTTGCGCGTAGTACGATGAATAAGTCGTACTCCTAAGTTCTCCTCAAGCTTACTAATATATGCACTCGCTACTGCTGGTGATAAATCAAGCTCTCTTCCTGCTAGGCTTATATTATATGTATTAGCAATGCGTACAAACAAAGCAAGGTGGTCATTATTCATACTCGATTCTCAATATTATGTTGAAACAGATTGTGTATTTAGCCTTATTATCATTTATTAAAGGCAAAGCTACAATGGAACCTCATTACACATTAACTATAAACAGCTAATAGAGGCAACACTCATGAAAGCAATGACAATTAATAATTTTGGTGGCACTGAAGAGTTTGTAGCAGCAGAGGTTGCAAAACCACAAGTAACCGCAGGTAACGTATTGGTTCGCATTGCTGCAACTAGCGTAAATACAATTGATATGATGATTCGTCAAATGGGTGCCGATTTACCATTTGCTCCAAAGTTACCAGGCATTTTAGGTATGGACTTTGCGGGCACTATTGAAGCTGTGGGAGACGGTGTAACAGAGTTTACTGTAGGTGATGAAATTTACGGTTGTGCTGGTGGCCTAGGCGATTTACCAGGTGCACTTGCTGAGTTTATGCTTGCTGATAAGCGCTTAATTGCTCACAAACCTAAAAATCTAACAATGAAAGAAGCAGCCGCTATTCCACTTGTAGGTATTACTGCACTTGAAGGCTTAACGCGTGCAAATGTAAAAGCAGGTCAAAAAGTGTTAGTGCACGGTGGCGCAGGTGGTGTAGGCCATTTAGCAGTACAACTAGCTAAACACTTTGGCGCTGATGTTTACTCAACTGGCGGTAACGCAGAGCAACTAGCACTAATAGAAAGCTTTGGCGCTACAGGCATTAACTTTAAAGACGAAACTGTAGAGCAATACGTTGAAAAACATACCAGCAATGTGGGCTTTGACATGGTATTTGATACAGTAGGAGGCGGTAACCTTACTAACTCGTTTGCAGCAGCAAAGCTAAATGCCCAGGTATCTACAACGCTCTCTTTATTAGAAGTAGACTTAAGCCCAGTACACTTTAAAGGGTTATCGTTAAACGTAATCTTTATGCTTATTCCAATGATCCATGACTTTAACCGTCAAGACCACGGCGACAAACTTACTAAACTTGCGCAAATTGTTGAAGCAGGCGGTATGCGCCCAGTACTTGATGAGCAAGATTTTACATTAGAAGATACAGCTAAAGCGCATGACCGCTTAGCAAGTGGCCAAGCACTGGGTAAAGTGGTTATAAACGTACAATAATGCATTAAGGCCGGCTTTTTAGCCGGCTTCTTTATAATTCTAATATTCCTTCTAAAGATAGCTCTAACGTAAGATAAACAAACCTCATTTATGTTGACGAATTAATAGTGGTAGAATGCAGCGCTTAGTACCACTTGTGTAAAGTAGTGGTCAATAATTTATAAGGTCTGTTGTGTAATGCTGTTGATGATCGACAACTACGATTCGTTTACTTACAACTTAGTGCAATATTTTCAGCGTTTAGATCAAGACGTTTTAGTAAAACGTAATGATGAGCTAAGCATTGCGCAAATAAAACAGTTAAACCCGCAGCACATCGTGTTATCGCCAGGGCCATGCACCCCTAACGAAGCGGGTATTTCACTAAATGTTGTTGAGCAACTAAAAGGGCAATATCCTATTTTAGGAATTTGCTTGGGGCATCAAACTATTGCACAAGCTTTAGGTGGAGATGTAATTCGTGCTAAAAAAGTAATGCACGGTAAAACATCACCCATAGTTCATACTAATAAAGGGGTGTTTAAAGGCTTAGCTAACCCGTTAACAGTATGTCGTTATCATTCTTTAGTGGTTAAAGAGCAAACTCTACCTAAAGAACTTGAAGTAACCGCATGGACTCAGACTGAGCAAGGCGAGTTTGACGAAATTATGGGGTTGTTACACAATGAACTAGCAATCGAAGGTGTGCAGTTTCACCCCGAAGCTATTCTAACTAATCAAGGCTTAGAACTGCTTGATAACTTTTTAACTCGCTTCTAATGTTATAATACACAGAGCATTTAATACTTTATTAATGGATGTCATGACTGAACTTGTAGCCCAGCAGCGTACTGCCAAAATACTAAGCCAACGGGCTCATGACTTATTGCTTGGGCACAGCTTTGCGCATCAGCAAATTGGTTTCATTCATACATTAGATATAGATTACGGCGAACCCATGAAGCAACGTACTTTGCTTCAGGTTGAAGTGGCCGCACAGAATAAACGCCAGCAAAGCAGTACTGCACATCATAAGTACCGCGCTCAAGCGAGTGAGCAACTGCACAAAACAATTGAAACAGCTATATATAAGCAGCTCGAAGATATAGATGGCGTAATTCACAGTACTATAGGTATTGAAGATGGCATTGCCAATATACTCGATATATTAGCTGTAAAGTCGGCATCGGTAGGGCGTTTAGAGCCACTGGTTAATGATATAAGCTGGTTGGGTAGAGAATTAGTAACGCTTGTTAATTTACCTTACTACCGTAATCAACGTAGTAAAAACACGTCTGTAAAAGTAGATAAACCATCGCTTGCCCTTCGTTATATTGGCCTTGATAACTTACAGCTAGTGATTCCTACATTTGCTGCGCGTCATTGGATGCCACATAGCACCGAACCATTTTCATTATTAAAACGCCGGCTACGCGACAGCGCGATGGCAAACGCGATTGCAGCGCAAAAAATTGCACAAATTAATAATGTGAATGACGTACATGCATTTACCCTTGGAATGCTTTTAGATGTAGGACGAATTGCATTAGTGCGCTTGTACTTAAAAACGTTTGAGAAAGTATGGCAACGCAAAGTGCAGTTAGCCCGAAATGAAAACCAAAAAGATTTACACACCGCATTGTTAGAGCTACAGCCCGACCCGCTATTTTTAACCACTCTACTTAGCAATAAGTCGATAGAAGTAAGCGCCAAAGTAATAGACAAAATGGCTTTTAAATATTTACCGTTTAAAGGTGTAATGCAGCAGCTAGTAAATGGGGTAGATAAAGGCGATACATTACTGCCATTAACAGAAGTAATGCTAAAGGCACGGTGCTACTCTCAATATCTTAATTTAAAAGAGCATCAACTTATTGAGCCTGATGAAACTCTAAGCTGGTTTTCGTACTTTAAGTTCACTAAAGCGGAACTAAAAACCCTCCAATCGAGTAATTTTACCAATTTAGCTATTCAAATTGACTAAAAATCTGAATTTTTTGTTAATTTTTTTGCGACTAACCATTCATTCTCACTCTATTGTTATATTGCATATTTGCCGATTAAAGCGTGCTTGCCTCTGCGCTCATGCGGTTAGTTGTCTAAAACCAAGTATGAATGGCTATGCAAATAGTTATTCACTATCTATGAAATAATATCTTTAGCCCTTTATTTTCAAGGGATACATGAAAGTTTTTAACGAGACAGATATAAGTAATTCTGAAATAATGTGCGTCTGAAAATTGAACCACAAAGCAATTTTGCGCAATTATCAGGTTACTGATCTTGCCTATAAAGTTGGTTACAAATATTAACCAAACACCTATTTTGATGTTTTGTGTTGCTCACAATTAAGAGGAAATAAAATGACAGTCAATCGCGAATTATTTGATCACGTAATGGTTCCTAACTACGCACCTTCAAGCGTAATTCCTGTTCGAGGCGAAGGTTCTCGCGTATGGGATCAAGAAGGTCGAGAGTTTATCGACTTTGCTGGTGGTATTGCAGTTAACTGTCTTGGCCATTGCCACCCTGCATTAGTAGGCGCATTAAAAGAGCAAGGCGAAAAAATCTGGCATCTATCAAATGTAATGACCAATGAGCCGGCACTTCGCCTAGCTAAAAAAATGGTTGATGCTACATTTGCTGAAAAAGTTTATTTTGCCAACTCAGGCGCAGAAGCAAACGAAGCAGCGCTTAAGTTAGCGCGTCGTTTTGCACTTGATAAGTTTGGCGCAGAAAAATCACAAATCATCGCGTTCAACAAAGGTTTCCACGGTCGTACATTCTTTACCGTAACTGTTGGTGGCCAAGCTGCATATTCAGATGGTTTTGGTCCTAAGCCTGGCGACATTGTACATTGTGATTACAACGACCTAGCTGCTTTTGAAGCGCTTATCAGCGATAAAACATGTGCCGTAATGATGGAACCTCTACAAGGTGAAGGCGGTATTGTTTCACCAACTGACGAGTTTGCTCAAGGCGTTCGCGATTTATGTACTAAACATAGCGCACTGCTTATTTTTGATGAAGTTCAAACAGGTGTTGGCCGTACTGGCGATTTATACGCATACCAAGGCTTAAACATAGTACCTGATATTTTAACTTCAGCTAAAGCACTTGGCGGCGGTTTCCCTATTGGCGCTATGATCACAACAACTGAAATTGCACAGCATCTTAAAGTAGGTACTCATGGTTCTACTTATGGCGGCAACCCGCTTGCGTGTGCTGTTGCAGAAGCTGCATTTGATACAGTAAATACGCCAGAAGTACTTGCTGGCGTAAAAGCTAAAGCAGCATTATTTAATGAACTACTTACTGCGGTTAACGAAAAATACAACGTATTTAGCGAAATACGTGGCCAAGGTTTATTAATTGGCGCGGTAGTGAACGAGCAATATAAAGGTCGTGCAAAAGAGTTTTTAGTGGCAGGGACTGAGCAAGGCCTTATGTCATTAGTTGCTGGTGCAGACGTAATACGTTTCACTCCATCTTTAGTAATTCCTGAAGCGGACATTCGCGAAGGTATGGCACGCTTTGAAAAAGCAGTAGCAAGCGTAGTAAACGCATAAGCGACTTAAGCCAACCAATTAAGGGCAAGCACTGCTTGCCCTGCAATTCCTATTTACCGTTATTTATAAGGGAGCAAGCGGACTCATGATGATCCTTCGCCCAATCCAGCAAAATGATTATTCAGCATTACTGAAAATTGCCCACGAATCAGGGCATGGTTTTACGTCTTTGCCATTAAACGAAGAACTATTGCAAAAAAAGATCGACCATTCAGTAAGCTCTTTTGCTAAACAAACGTCACAACCTGGTGACGAAGGCTACCTGTTTGTTCTTGAAGATAGCGAAACCGGTGACGTTGTAGGAACATCTGCAATTGAAGCTGCGGTAGGGCTTGATGATGCATTTTATCATTATCACTTAAGTAAAGTGATTCACTCTTCTCGCACATTAGACGTATATAAAGCGGTTGATATTTTAACGCTATGTAACGACTACACAGGTGCTACAGAGCTTTGCACATTGTTTTTAAAAGATGGTTATCGTAAAAATTGTAACGGTAAGCTACTTTCAAAAGCGCGCTTTATGTTTATAAAACAGCACCAAGAGCGTTTTGCGCAAACAGTAATCGCAGAAATGCGCGGTGTGTCTGACGAAAACGGCAGCAGCCCTTTTTGGCAGTGGCTTGAAGAGCACTTTTTCTCAATGGATTTTCCAACAGCCGATTACCTAACAGGTATTGGTCAAAAGGTTTTCATTGCTGAATTAATGCCTAAATACCCAATTTACGTAAACTTGCTAAGTAAAGATGCGCAAGCCGTAATAGGTAAAGTACACGACAACACTCGCCCAGCAATCGAGTTATTAAAAAGCGAAGGCTTTACGTTTAATGGCTACGTAGATATTTTTGACGGCGGCCCAACGGTTGAAGCAAAAGTAGATAATATTGCGACTATTCGTAATGCAAATCACTTTAACGTTGAAATTGGCGAAATGACTGGCGACACCATGGTGTTACTAGCCAACGAAAAGCTTGAAGATTTTAGAGCAACCGTTGCACCAATGACATTTGACGAGCGCGCAAAAAGCCTTATTTTATCGCAAGAAATAGCAGATGCACTGCATTTGCAAACTGGCGATATTGTTAGTGCAACCACGATTTAATTTAGGAGAAAGTATATGACTCATCCTGCACAATTTATAAATGGTCAATGGTCACAAGGCCAAGGCACAGAATTTAATTCAGTAAACCCTGCAAATAACGACGTTATTTGGCAGGCTTCATCGGCAACTGCGGCGCAAGTAGACACCGCAGTAAATGCAGCGCGCGAAGCGTTTTATGCATGGGCTGATAAAAGCTTTACTGAGCGTTTAGAAATAATTAAAGCATTTGCAGCGCAATTAAAAGAAAACAGCGAAGAGCTCGCTATTACTATTGCACAAGAAACAGGTAAGCCACTGTGGGAAACTCGCACAGAAGCGGGTGCTATGGTTGGTAAAATTGCCATTTCTGAAAAAGCATTTTTAGAGCGCACTGGCGACGTAGAAAACGCAATGCCACTTGGCCGTGCGATGATTCGTCATAAGCCACATGGTGTTGTAGCCGTATTTGGTCCGTATAACTTTCCGGGTCACTTACCTAATGGCCACATTGTGCCAGCGCTTTTAGCAGGTAACACGGTTGTGTTTAAACCGTCTGAACTGACTCCTAAAGTAGCTGAGCTTACGCTTAAACTGTGGGAAAAAGCAGGTTTACCAGCAGGTGTCATTAACCTTGTACAAGGTGAAGTAGAAACGGGTAAAGCCCTTGCTGCTCACAAAGGTATTGATGGCTTGTTCTTTACGGGTTCTTCGCGTACTGGTCATATTTTACATGAACAGTTTGCGGGTCAACCGGGTAAAATTTTAGCGCTAGAAATGGGTGGTAATAACCCACTTATTATTACTGACGTTGAAGATACTAAAGCGGTTGTTCACGATATTATTCAATCAGCGTTTATCTCAAGTGGCCAGCGTTGTACGTGTGCACGTAAACTATTTTTACCAACTGGTAGCAAAGGCGATGTGATACTGGAGCGTTTAATCACAGCAACTAAAGCGATTAAAGTAGGTAATTATGACGATGCAGACCAGCCATTTATGGGCTCTATGATCTCATCAGCTGCAGCTGCGGGTATGGTTAAAGCGCAAAACGAGCTTGTTGAACTTGGTGGTGAAGTATTAGTAGAACTTGAGCACACAGCTAATACTGGCTTTGTAACACCAGGTATTATTGAGTGTACAAATATTAGTGACTTCCCAGATGAAGAGCATTTTGGACCACTTTTAAAAGTATTCCGCTTTGACGACTTTGACCAAGCAATTGATAAAGCAAACGATACAACCTTTGGTTTATCGGCTGGTTTATTAAGTGACAGTGCAGCAGATTACGACCATTTCTTACGTCGTATTCGTGCAGGTATTGTTAACTGGAATCGCCCAATTACTGGCGCATCAAGCGCAGCACCGTTTGGTGGTATTGGCGCATCGGGCAACCACAGAGCAAGTGCGTATTACGCAGCTGATTACTGTGCATACCCAGTTGCTTCGGTAGAGCTTGAAAAAGTAGCTATGCCAGCAACACTAAGCCCAGGCTTAAAAATAGATTAAGTAGTAATACTACTTAATTATTATAAAAGCAGCTTCGGCTGCTTTTTTTGTATTGCTAACGCGCAAAGCTAGCAATCAACAGCGCTTTCTGCTTAAATCAAAAATAATTAATTATACAAAGGTGGTACAAAAATGGTTTTAGATAGGCAAGGGTACGATGATTTGATCATGTATCTAACTCAAAATTTAGCATTGTTTGAGAAGCCAGGCGAAATAAAACCAGGTGCCCCAACAGTAATGGAGTTAATTGAAGACGTTATTGCACAAAATGTGATGCTCATTTGCGAGCAGCACACAAACCTCAACACAGAGCAGCGTAGTCAAATTGTACGCGAAGTTGATGGCATTGTTTACGATTTAGAAGAAGTCCTCAGCAGCATCACCTCACAGCCTGTCACGGTTGAACAGCATGCCTTTATAGATGAATTTGCAGGTTTAGTAAAAAACCTCTTTGATAGCGCTTTAACACAACAATCTTAGCCATTTTATAGCCCTGCGTTGCATTTTCATTTGCAACTACGGCTAACTTGCTTACAATCAAGAAAATATTTTTTTGAGATATAACAATGCAAGCAAATGTAAAATGGGTTGAAGGCGATACGTTTATTGGTCGTTCTAATTCTAACCACAATGTTGTGTTTGATGGCGGCAGCGATAGTGCAGCACCAAGCCCAATGGAAATGGTTTTAATGTCAGTTGGCTGTTGCTCATCAGTTGATGTGGTTAGTATTTTAAAAAAAGCCAAACAAGATTTTTCAGATGTACAAGTACAACTAAGTGCAGAGCGCGCCGAAACAGCCCCACGTGTGTTTACCAAAATCAACTTACACTTTGTTGTTAAAGGCAATAATGTGTCTGAAAAGCACCTTGCACGCGCGGTTTCACTCTCTGCTGAAAAGTATTGCTCAGTTGCATTAATGCTTGATAAAACAGTAGAAATTACGCATAGCCACGAAGTTGTGCAAGATCAAGCAAAATAACGCTTTTTCCACGAGGGAAATTCGTATAAAATCCGCGAACTTTTCATTCTGCAGGTGCAGAACCCACTAATTTATAGGTTGGTTTATTATGAACAAACCCTTCGATAAACTTAAACTTCATGGCTTTAACAATTTAACCAAAAGTTTAAGCTTTAGTATTTATGATATTTGTTACGCAAAGACCGAGCAACAACGTAAAGAATATATTGAATATATCGATGAGCAGTACAGTGCAGATAGACTAACCGACATTTTAGGTGAAGTTGTTGATATTATTGGTGCTAACATTTTAAATGTAGCGCGCCAAGATTATGAACCGCAAGGCGCAAGTGTAACTATTTTGGTTTCAGAAGAACCAGTAGAAGAGCAGCAAAATTACGATGCTGACGAAGCACCAGGCCCATTACCTGATTCAGTTGTTGCGCACCTAGATAAAAGCCACATTTGTGTACACACATACCCAGAAGCTCACCCTGATGATGGTATTTGTACATTCCGTGCTGATATTGAAGTGTCTACTTGTGGCATTATTTCGCCACTTAAAGCGTTAAACTTCTTAATTCATAGCCTTGAATCAGACGTAGTAACAATTGACTACCGCGTTCGTGGTTTTACCCGCGACATAAACGGTGTTAAGCACTACATTGATCATGCTATTAGCTCGATTCAAAACTTCATGACAGAAGATACAAAAGAAGCGTACCAAATGATGGACGTGAACGTGTATCAAGAAAACCTGTTCCATACCAAAATGATGTTAAAAGAAACCGATCTAAACACGTATTTGTTCGGCCTTTCTACGGCAGATTTATCTGAAGGCGAAGAAGACGAAATTCGCTCAAAGCTGACCCGTGAAATGCAAGAAATATTCTATGGCCGTAACCTGCCAGATACAGAATAATAGCAACGAATTAAATTAAAAATGGCGCTCAGTGAGCGCCATTTTTTTATGCTTTATTTTACAAGCAATAGCTGTGTTTGTCGGCCATTTAAATACCAGACACCGCTTTTATCAAAAATAGCATCTTCCTCTAGCATTATTCTTATTTCTTTATTCCACTGTTTTATAAACACAGCATTGTTAAGCTCAATTGAGTAAGCCGTATTTAAATGCAGCGGATAGTCACCATCTCCCGGTACACCTTGCTGAGAATCCCACATACCTAATGTAGTGCCAGCAGCGTGGCCATGATAGCCAAGAGGATGAGTATAAATAGTGGGTTTTAATCCCTGATCAATAGCGGCTTTTCGTGCTGCAGCTAAAACCTCATTACCGGTTTTACCTACCGCAAATTGATTGGTAAATATGTCTTGTAGTTTATTACCGCTTTTTAGTGCTTCAACTAAGTAACTAGGCGCACTCGTTTCGTTTTCTTTGAGCACATACGCATGCTGCTGCGTGTCGGTATTTAAGCGTAAATAAGTAATCCCAAAATCTACATGAAGTAAGTCACCGGCTTGTATAACGTTATCATCGTAGCCATTGGTAAAGCTTTTTTCATGATTAAACGACTTCGCATCGGCGCGCTGAATAGCAATACTTGGGTGAAACCATGTTTGTAGTTTTAGCTCTTTTACGCGCTCTCTAAACCACCATACCAAGTCATCGCTAGTTGTTTTACCAACCGTAATTGTTTTACCCGAAAACCCCTCTGCAATAATATGATGGGCAATAGCGACAATATGTTTATACATTTTAACTTCTTCAGGAATGCGTTGCTCTAACCACGCAACAGCAAGCAGCTCTGCAGAAATTATTTTATTGTGATAAGTGGCGGGCAAGTTAGCCATTAAGGTTTTGTAATCGCCTAGCACAAGGCCATCGGCATGTGCCCAGTCGGTAGAAGTATTAAGCGCAATGTTGCGAGGTTTGTATTGCTCAATAAGTGTATTGAGTGCTTCCCACTGGCTTGGTTGTGTTTGTTTATCCCACCCTTTTTTAAATACGTTACCTATTTTATAAGGCGCAATAGCGTAAGCATCAATACCACCTTGTTTATTAAGTGCAAATAACAAAATAGTGGTGCGTCTGGCTGAAAGCCATGTTGCAGGCAGCATTGTTTTTAATATTGGATCTTCGTTATATTCACGACTTATAAGTAGCCACATATCAGTGTTGTGCTGCTTCATTAATGAGGGCATTAAGGTATTAACTCTAAGCTCAGTTATTTTATCTATAAAAGCAGCGCGCTCTTTCATCGATAAAATAGCGGGAGCGTCATCGGCTTTAACAAAGAGGCTTAAAACAAGCGTAGTTAGCAAGCTTACGTAAAGTAGGAGTTGTTTAGTAAAGTGCATAATTGTTTTATTTTTAGGCTAGTTAATTTATAACATGCCTGAAGAGCGACTATAAAAAAACAATTTGAGATAAACAGCACACAAAAAAGCCCAGCTAAAAAGTAGCCGGGCTTTGTATAAATAGTTTTATTACTTAAGCATACTGTATAAAAGTGCAAATACAGCAAGCGAGCCAACCGCTAATATAAATAGCGTGCTAAAGCGATTTCGGTATTTATTAAGTGCAGGTACTTTATAAACTGCAATCATTGGCATAATGAATAAAATCATCGCGATGATAGGGCCCGATAACTGATCCATCATGTCTAAAATACTTGGGTTCTTAACAGCACAAAACCAAATAGCTAAAAACATGATTAACACACCAATTTTATCGGTAACGCCAGCGCTTAAGCCTGTTTGTTTAGTTACTAATCCTGTAAAGCTTTCGCGTGCACCTAAAAAATGACCCAAAAACGACGATGTAATAGCAATAAAGGCAACAAGTGGCCCAAGTGTGGCAATAAACGAGTTATCAGTAATATTAGCAAGATAGGATAAAACCGATACGTTAGCCGCTTTAGCCGCTGCCATTTGCTCGCCTGTAAGCGACAGCACGCAAGAGAACACAAATAACAGTACAAAGGTAATAAGTAGCAAGCTAGTGCGCTTTAAAATCGCCTCAGACTTACGTGTAGCTTGTTCGCCGTAATGACCGCGTTGCACATTTACAAAGCTTGAGATAGCCGCTGCGTGGCTAAACGAAAACACAATTATAGGAATCGATAACCACAACGTTTTACCAAAGCTGCCTATTTCAGGCACCGTCATATCTGGCATCTGCCAGCTTGGGATTAAATAAAGTGATAAAAAGAACAATATGCCCACAAGCGGATAAACTAAAATAGCAAAGGCACGTAGCATTAAGCGCTCGCCGCCCATCATTAAGCTAATCATACCTGCAACTAATACGCCCGAAAGTAGCACGCGAGAAGGTGATTCCATCCCCATTTGATTAACCATAAAACTATCAACGGTATTGGTTAAACCCACACCGTAAATAAGCAAAATTGGGAATATAGATAAAAAGTATAATAAGGAAATTAACCGGCCCGCAGTCACACCAAAGTGCTCCTCAACTACATCGGTAAAATCGGCATCTTTATTTTTTGATGAAAGTACAAAACGCGCTAATCCGCGGTGCGCAAAAAAGGTCATTGGGAACGCTAAACACGCCATAATAATTAACGGCCAGAAACCGCCAATACCAATGTTAATAGGTAAAAATAAAATACCCGCACCAACGGCGGTACCAAATAAACTTAATGTCCACTGCGTATCGTGCAGGTTCCATTTAGTTTTTGTATTTGAATTTGTGTGTGTGTTTGGTGATGCATTTGAAAGCGTTGCATCTTGAGATGTTGTCATGTGTGTGCTCATCCATTATTTAAATAATAACTGCGCCGAAGGGTATAGTTTTTAGAGACATTTTTCATGTTTTGAAGAGATTTTTAGACTAATTAATTAGACTCAATTGGAGGGTAAGTGTCATGAATACGAAACAGTGGTGTAAAAGTGAGCAAAAGCCTTAAATGGCAAGCCACATTATAGAGTTACTGTACGGGGTAGGTTGGTTAGAGCGAAACCCAACACGCTATAGCGTCATGCTAGCAGGAAAGCCGAGGAAGGCGGTTTTCATAACGTAAAAATAGAGGAAGGTCATTTTTATTGGTTTTCATTTAAAAATCAAAATCTGCTCCCAAAAGCTGTTAAGTAGAAGCCATTGATCTCAACTTCATAAGAGATTTTTATTAAACTCCGTTATACTTCCTACAATTGAATATGCCAAACGAAGTAAATAGGCCGCTAACTGCAATGAGCAAAGACATTCTCTTCCATACTACTTTTGCGCACGAAACCAGTAAAACATGGGTTGTATTTGTCCATGGAGCAGGTGGTAGTTCGGCAATTTGGTTTCGTCAGCTTAAAGCTTATAAAAAAGAATATAATGTGTTGTTGCTAGATCTTCGTGGCCACGGTAAATCGAATAATTTAGTACAAAACTTTGTTGATAATAATTATTCATTTAATAATGTCTCTAAAGACATTATCGATGTGTTAGAGCATAACAATATCACCAGCGCACACTTTGTTGGCATTTCATTGGGCACAATTATTATTCGAAATATTGCTGAAATTGCGCCGCAATATGTTTCTAGCATGGTGCTAGGTGGAGCGGTTACTCGTTTTAATACTCGCAGTAATACATTGGTTTATTTAGGTAATACTTTTAAACACTTCCTGCCTTATATGTGGCTGTATCGCTTATTTGCTTTTATTATGATGCCTAAAAAGCGCCATAAAGAATCTCGACTTTTGTTTGTTCGTGAAGCAAAACGCTTGTGCCAAAAAGAGTTTATAAAATGGTTTAAATTAGCCATGGACGTAAATCCTTTAATGCAATATTTCAAAGAAAAAGACATTGATATTCCCATTCTGTACATTATGGGTAAGGAAGATCATATGTTCCTTGGCCCTGTTAAAGAAATGGTTGAGCGTCATAAAAATAGCGTACTGCAAACTATTCATCATTGCGGCCATGTCTGCAATGTGGAACGCCCTGACTTATTCAATCAGCACTCGCTTGCTTTTATCGCCCAGCAAAATCGTTAAGCGTAAGAAAAAGAATAGAGTCAGATCTTTCTTTTTGACTTTCGTCCTAAACTAAAAACAAGACCTGAAGGAATAAAACTCCATTTTTATATCAAAGCGTAGGTTGGGTAGAGCTAAGCGAAACCCAACAAGCCATAGCGTCATTCTAGCGGTAAAGCCAAGAGGCGACTTTATTTCTTAAACTTGCTTATCCAATAATATTCAATTGATATACACTGGCAAGGTAACGTATTGATAAGGATATTAAGTTGTCGCAAGTTAAAACACTCCCCATTACAGCCACGCGCTGGCTTTCCCTTTTATTGTGCGCAATTACCGCCGCAACAATTACTGTATTTTTAAGCAAAATCGGTCTTGTACAAAAGGCATATTCAAGTTTAGGCGCTATTTTACATGCCAGTCCTGTTTTACATTACAGCAGTGCATTTTTAGCAGGTATTGGCATAAAGCTCCTGCTTGATAAGTTTTATATATCGCACCCTAAACGCAGTATTGTATTTAGCTGGCGATATCCGCCTGTAACAATTGCTGTATTAGCGTCATTACTTCTGACTGCTTTTTATATGCTAAGCACAGCACCAAAATTTGATGAAGCTGCGTTATACGCACAAAGCTTTATGAGCTTAAAATACCTAGCACTTACGTTTATTGGCATGCTCATAACCGTCATTTATCAGGCAAAGCTTTATACCCAAAAGCCAATTTTTACTGCTGTATTGGTTGCTCTATCGACTATGTATGTAGATTTTGCTGTTGGTCTTGCTTATATAGCAGCTGCTTTTTATGTATTTATCAGCCTAGCTGCTAGTTATTTAATTTTAGCGATTTACTTATTGTGCAATGAACACAGGCAGAGCAAACAACAAAACTTTACTTCTGAAATTGAGCCGATTGAAACTAAAGAAAGCCCAGAACTAAAAACGTTAGAAGATTTCAGAGAATGGTTCAAAGATGATTCAATTATCAAAAGTACAGAAAGATTAGAGCCCGACTTACAGGTGTATGCAAAGCGTATCACCGAGCGGCTGCAAAATGGTCGTGATAAGTATGAAAAAAATTTAGCACAACACATAGCGCTATGTGGGCCTTATGGTTGCGGAAAAAGCAGTATCGTCGAAAGTATTGTGAATGATTTAGCAAGAAACTCTGAAAAAGAGAGTGTTTGGATACACAGCGATATATCTACTTGGGGCGCAGAAACTGGTAGCGTTGCGCATGTTGTATTGAGCCATATTATAGACGATATAAGTCAGCACATTGATATGTGCGCCTTTCGTGCGCTACCTAAACACTATACCGAAGCTCTAAAATCAGGTGGTAGTGCATTTCAGTTTGTATCTACCTTGCTAGCAGGTCCTGTTGATATTGAAGGAAGTTTTCAAAAGCTTAATGACGTTCTTGACACAACAAACCATAAATTATTGATTACTCTGCAAGATGTTGATCGTGGTACTGATGAAGAAAGTGCAAAACGTTTAAATGCTATAGCCGCGCTACTAGATAGATTGAAAAATAGAAACTTAAGTCATATCAATTTTATCGTTGCGATGGGTAATACTAAAATTGAGCATATTGAGGTGTTGAGTAAGATAGCTGACTATGTTGAGACGATTGTAGAGCAAGATTTTAGAGATAAGTTATGTAAGTGGGCAGAATTAAGTACTAAAGAGATATTTAATAAAGAAATGGTTTTAACCAATGAACCATTTATTACTAATTTTAATAGATACAAAAAATTAACCTCTGATATTTTTAGTGAAAAGCGTTACCTCCCTGGAATTATTGCTAGCAATTTAATTATTTCAATGCGCATGTTCAAGCGTGTTATGCGCCGAGTTGATAAGTGTTGGGTAAATGAAAAACTTCTAGGAGAAGTGGCATTTGATTCTTTAATGCTACTAATGACTTTAAGAGAATTAAAACCAGTATTATTCAATCAGTTTATCAGTAACTATCCGAGGCTACTAAATGGTACAGGTTCCAATATAAATCCAGTTGAAGGTAGTAGAAGTATTAAAGAAATGTTACATGACCTAGTTACTAATAACTCCTCCCCCATTGAAAATAAAGCATTAACTTCACTTCTTGAGTGTTTAGTTGATTTACCTGACCACTTGATGGAAGCTGAAGGTAATTTCGCTAAAAAAGATGGTAGAGGTTATCTTCAAGGAGTTGGTAATTCGCAAGATACGGTGAATTATTTAAATAGAATTTTATTAGAAACCGTTCCTAAAAATGAGCTAAGAGATCAGGAAGTGTTGAAATATTTTAAAACGATATCCCCTGAAAACGTAGCAGAGTTAGCTAATTATATATGCTCAGATCATCGCTGGTTAGTTAGTTTTGAGCGTTTTAATGGTGTTTTTGGAGTTGGTGATGACATTGAAAGTAAGAATAAGAGAAAGTTGTTAGCCTTTGCTGTTTTAGACAATAAACAGGCTGAAAAGTCAGGTTTATTTTCATATCCTAGTATTTTTGAAGATACACTATTACGAACAGTTGTTATTGAAGGTCACTTTGAAAAAGTGTTAAATAAATTAGCTGGAATTGAATCAGCTCAACCTTTATTATTCAGGATCCTTACTTGGCATTACGATTATCTTTTTATAGCTCGAGAGTTACCTAGTTTATTTGTTAAAAAAGACTCTAAAGGTCATTATTTTGATGTTGAAGAGATAGAAGAACGCCGGAAGATCGCTGAGAAAGCCAAAAGTTTTACACAGGGCATAGATTTTAGAGAGTTTTTACTTGAAAACTTAGACCAACTAAATATGGAATCCATTGAGTTAACAATACATTATTTGGTATTTACACAATTCGATGACTCAAAATTCAACTTTGATGAAAAGAGGATGGAAAATATTTTAAGTATTTGTCTAGCTAGTGTTTCAGCAAATGCGACATTACTCCTTATAAATAATGCTAAGTTTGCTGAACCTGAAGCTATTTATTTTCGACAGCACCTACTAAAAGTTACGACAGATGAAAAGGTATACTTAAAAAACAAAATTCAATGTTTTCAACATCAAGATATTACAGAAGATCAGAAATTTAAAGTCATCGATAATTTAGGTTTATCAGAAGAGTAAGTTAGAGTTGAGCTTCGGCGAGATTCCGACTTATGTTTTTAGCTTAGGTTTCAAACCTCTGTGTAGCGAAGCGACTCTGTGCTCTCGGTGGTGAAATTGTTTTTTAATAGAACGCAGAGCATAATTAGTTACAGGAGCACTATTCGTGGTTTAAGCTATCTTATTACGAGTGAAAATCCAGACTTATTGGCGTCTGCTTAAAGCTCATGATTTAAAGATGTTGGGTTTCGTTTCACTCAACCCAACCTACGCTAAACCGTGCTTACTCTTCTATCGCACTTACAATAAAATACGGATTTAAGTACTCATCTTTAGTGTTATAAATAAGCGGGCTGCCATCAAGCTTAGTGACTTTAGCACCGGCTATTTCGGCGATTGCATGGCCTGCGCCTGTATCCCATTCGCAAGTTGGACCTAAGCGCGGGTAAATATCGGCGCTGCCCTCAGCGACTAAACACAGCTTTAGTGAGCTGCCTTTAGACACCATTTCAACCTCATCAAAGCGTTTCACAAACTCGGCTAAATCGGGTGATGGGTGCGAGCGACTGCCTACAACACGAATTAACCCTTTGTTAGGTTTAGTCGTTACTTTAAGCTCAATTCGCTCATCGCCTTTATCTTTAAATGCGCCAATTGCTTCGGCGGCTAAGTACGATACGCCAAGGGCAGGTGCATCTACTACGGCTAAAATAGGAGTGCCGTTTTTAATTAGGGCGATGTTTACGGTAAATTCACCGTTCTTTTTAATAAATTCTTTAGTGCCGTCGATTGGGTCAACTAACCAGTAGCTTTTCCACGTTTGGCGTACATCCCAGCTTATGTCGGCGTTTTCTTCACTGAGTATTGGAATGTCGGGTGTGAGCTGTTGAAGCCCTGCCACAATCAGTTTGTGAGCTGCTAAATCGGCGTCGGTTACGGGACTTTCATCGGCTTTGTATTCAACGTTAAAGTCCTTTTCGTAAATTCCCATTATCGCTTGGCCTGCTTTGCGGGCAAGGATGAGGGTTTCTTCTAGCAGTTCGGTTTGATTCATGGGGTTAACCTATATTATGTGCTTTTGTTTTAGATACGTTATCAGTTGTGTAACCGATTGGTCTAGGGTGTTTTTACTTGTATCTAAAATTATTTCTGGATTGTTTGGCACTTCGTAGCTTGAATCGATACCCGTGAAATGTTTTATCTCCCCTGCGCGGGCTTTTTTGTATAACCCTTTTGGATCGCGGCTTTCGCATACATCCAGCGGGGTATCGATAAATACTTCAATAAACTCGCCGTCATCTACTAAGTTACGCACCATGTCGCGCTCCGCTCTAAAGGGCGATATAAACGCAGTAAGTACTAACAAGCCAGCGTCGGTCATTAATTTAGCGGTTTCGCCTACGCGGCGTATGTTTTCAATGCGGTCTTCGTCGCTAAAGCCTAGGTCTTTACATAAACCGTGGCGTACGTTGTCGCCATCGAGTAGGTAAGTGTGCGTACCTTGCTGATTAAGCGCAGCTTCTAGTGCGTTTGCTACGGTGCTTTTGCCAGAGCCTGAAAAGCCGGTAAACCATAAAATAGCGGGCTTATGTTTTTTTTGCTCACTACGCTGTGCTTTTGTAGTTGCGTAGTTATGCCAAACTATATTTTCATCCATAGTGAGAGTCTCTTATGCTGTGAGCGCAGGTATTAAAATGGAAATACCAGCGGGATCAAGGTTAATACCGTGATTGAATAAATAATAGAAAGGGGTAAGCCCATCACTATGTAATCTTTTAAGCGATAGTTACCCGCGCTATAAACCATTAGATTAGTTTGGTACCCAAATGGCGATATAAAGCTAGCTGATGCGCCAAAGGCAACCGCCATAATAAATGGCAGCGGGTCTACATTAAAACCAACCGCGAGCGAGTAAGCAACAGGGAACGACAAGGCAGCTGCTGCGTTATTAGTAATAAGCTCGGTAAATAATACGGTCATTAAAAATATGGCAATAAATGCGCCGTAAGGACCAAAGTCGCCAAGTACCATAAACATGGCGTCGGATATTTGCCCGGCAAGTCCGGTGCCTATCATTAACTTAGCAAGGCCAATGGCGCTGCCTACGACTACGAGTAACTCGATAGGAAAACGGCGTTTTACTTCGTTAAGTTTTATGGTGCCACTGAGCATTAAGCCAATTAGTAATACTAATAAGCCTTTAACCAGCGGCACTATGCCAATAATGCTTAAACCCAGTACTGCGGCAAAGCTTAGTAGCACAATGTTTGATTGTTTAGGTGCAAGGTGGGCTTGTAAGTCAAACCCTGAAATATACACAAATTCGCGCTTTAAATTAGGCAAGGTGTAAAAGTTTTTACCTGGTGCGAGTATAAGTGAGTCGCCAGCTTGTAATTGCACTTGCCCCAGGCCGCCTTGTAAGCGGTCGTGCCCACGGCGAATGGCAATAACAGCAGCATGAAATTGCTCTCTAAAGCGGGCTTCTTTTACGGTTTTACCTATAAATTTTGAAGACTGACTTACGACTACTTCTACTAAATGTTCTATGTCTTTTTGATGATTTTCGTGTACTACTTTTAGGCCGTCGAAACGGGTAAGTAATGGCACCGATTTTATGTCACCTACAAAAAGCAGCACGTCATCTTTTTGAATAATTTGCTGCGGGGTGACTGCGCAAATGCGGCTGCCATCGCGAATAATTTCAGCGAGGAATAAGTCTTTTAAATCACGCAGGCCGTTTTCTTCAACGGTTTGGCCTATTAACTTTGAGTTTGCTTGTACTTTGCCTTCTAGGTAAAAAGGCACGACTTCTTGGTCGCTTTTACCGTTGTCGGGTAAGTATTTAAGCATCACTAAAATGGTAATTAGGCCTACGCTTAACGCGCCTAAACCCACTAAGGTAAAGTCAAAAAAGCCCAGCGGTTCCATGCCCGCATCAACTGCAAAGCCATTGACGATTAAGTTGGTTGATGTACCAATAAGCGTAATAGTGCCGCCCAAAATAGCAGTGTACGACAGCGGTAATAATAGCTTTGAAGGGGAGTGATTAGGGTTGTCTTTTATCGCGGTAATAAGCGATGCAACAACGGCGGTATTGTTAGTAAACGACGATAAAAAGGCGGTTGATAACCCCAATTTTGTTACCGATTTTACTAAACTACCTTTAGATAGCGATTGCGCTAACTTTTGAATTAGGGTGGTTTTTTCTATTGCGGTCGACACTAACACCAATAGCACTAAGGTGATAAGCGACGGGTTAGCATAATTAATTAACATGCTCTCAAGATCGATTAGCCCTGCTAAGTAGCTGGTGCCAATTGCGCTTACAAATAACCATGCTGGATTAATACGGGTGCCAAAAAGGCACCCGACTAAGGTAAGCATAATGCCTGTTAAAACGAGCTGTTCTACCATGCTTTTAAATTCCTAACAGGCTAAAGTTAACTTATAACTTAGAAATATCAAGCGCTTGCCAATGCGGAAAGTGCTTGCGTACTAAGCTGTTAAATTCAACTTCAAATTCGCTAAAGTTACTTTGCTGTGCTTGGCTTTGCAGTACTTGTTCAATCATGCCCGCAGCAACCGTTAGGTTTGATAAGCGATCGATTAGTATAAACGAGCCTGTTTCGTGATTGCTGTGGTACTCGTCTGCCAAAATAGTTTCGGTTAGTTCAAGCGTTACAATCGCAATTTCGTTTAACTGTAATGAGTCGCTAGTGCCGTGCTCAAGCGTGTTCACATCAATTGTGTAATCAATTTTTGTAACAATAGCTGAAGTGTTTTTGCTGCCTAGCTTTAGGTTATAGCTTTTACCTAATACTAATGGCGACTCATGCATCCACACAATTTTAGCTTGCAGCTGGTTAGTAACAACGGCCGTTGAATTTGCAGGTACTATTACGTCGCCTCGGCTAATATCAATTTCGTTATTTAGGGTAACGGTAATTGCTTGGCCTGCTTCAGCACTATCTAAATTGCCATCAAAGGTAACAATTTCTTTAATGCTTGATGTTTTACCCGACGGTAATACTTTTATAGCATCGCCTACGTGTATCTTGCCCGACGTAAGTGTGCCCTGAAAACCACGGAAGTTTAAGTTAGGACGCACGACATATTGCACCGGTAGGCGCGCTTCAAAGCCTGTATCTGTTTCGGCTGCTGGCGAATCTTCTAGTAATTCAAGTAGCGGCTTGTCGGTGTAATACGGTGTATGAGCAGATCGCGTTACTACGTTGTCGCCTTTAAGCGCCGACATAGGCACAAACTTAATGTTTGATACGTTAAGTTGCTCAGCAAATTTAAGGTAATCGGCCTTAATTTTTTCATACACGGTTTCGTCAAAATCAACGATATCCATTTTATTAACGGCAACAACAAACTGCTTAATGCCAAGCGAGTCACAAATAAAGCTGTGGCGCTTGGTTTGTACTTGCACGCCGTAACGCGCATCAACCAAAATAATGGCGACATCACTTGTTGATGCACCCGTTACCATGTTACGCGTGTATTGCTCGTGCCCAGGCGTGTCGGCAATAATAAATTTACGCTTAGCCGTTGAAAAGTAACGGTACGCTACGTCAATGGTAATGCCTTGCTCACGCTCAGCTTGTAGGCCATCAACTAATAATGCAAGGTCAAGATCTTCACCTGCATTACCTACTTTTTCGTTATCTTTATGAAGGGCTGCTAGCTGATCTTCATAAATTTGGTGGCTGTCGTGCAGTAGGCGGCCAATCAATGTTGATTTACCGTCATCTACGCTGCCACACGTAAGCATACGCAATAAGCTTTTGTCTTGTTGGCGTGCTAGGTAGGCGTCTATGCCTATTTCTTTTACTTCGTTAAATGTATCGTTATTTTGGCTAGACATTAAAAATACCCCTCACGTTTTTTCTTCTCCATTGAGCCTGCTGAATCATGGTCAATAACACGACCTTCACGTTCAGATGACGTAGATAGCAGCATTTCTTCAATAATTTCGGTTAAAGTACTTGCTGTTGACTCAACTGCACCGGTAAGTGGGTAGCAGCCTAATGTACGAAAACGTACAGATTTCATTTGCGGTACTTCACCTTCATTAAGTGGCATACGCTCATCGTCAACCATAATTAGGGTGCCATCGCGATCAACAACAGGGCGCTCTTTTGCTAGGTAAAGCGGTACCATGTCGATGTTTTCTTGGTAAATGTATTGCCAAATATCAAGCTCAGTCCAGTTAGACAACGGGAAAACACGAATGCTTTCGCCCGGATTAACTTGGCTGTTATAAGTGTTCCAAAGCTCAGGACGTTGGTTTTTAGGATCCCAGCGATGGTGCTTATCGCGGAATGAGTAAACACGTTCTTTTGCGCGTGACTTTTCTTCGTCGCGGCGTGCGCCACCAAATGCAGCATCAAAACCATATTTGTTAAGTGCTTGCTTTAAGCCTTGGGTTTTCATTATGTCGGTATGTTTACCCGAGCCATGCGTAAACGGGCCTACACCCATTTCAATGCCTTCTGGATTTTTGTGTACCAGTAGGTCAAAACCGTATTCTTTAGCTATACGGTCGCGAAACTCAATCATTTCACGAAACTTCCAATTGGTGTCTACGTGTAATAACGGAAACGGAATTTTTGCAGGGTAAAATGCTTTACGCGCTAAGTGCAAAAGTACCGACGAATCTTTACCAATAGAGTAAAGCATTACTGGGTTCTCAAACTCAGCGGCGACTTCGCGCATGATTTTGATACTTTCAGCTTCAAGTTGCTGAAGGTGAGTTAAAGCCATTGTTAGTCGTCCTACTAAAATGATTAAAAGTTACAAATTTAAAATTCGGTTATGTATTTGATACATCTGTTAGCGGCTGTGCAAAGCTGCTTGTTTGTTCGTTTTCCCCAAACCACGCTAGTTGCGAGTGCAGGGCGGCTACTTCACCAATAATGAGTAACGCAGGCGATATAATGCTGTTGCGCTGGATTAAGTCGGCAAGTTCGCCTAATTGGCCTGTTACTACACGCTGATTTTTGCGTGTACCGTTTTCGATAATGGCAACAGGTGTGTCGGCTTTGCGGCCATGCTTTAAAAGCTCGCTTTGTATGTGCGGCGATTTAATTACGCCCATGTAAATAGCAAGCGTTTGATTTGCTTTTGCCAACGATTGCCAATCAAGTTCTTGGCCGTCTTTTTTACAGTGGCCAGTTACAAATTGAATGGCTTGTGCATGGTCACGATGCGTTAGCGGAATACCCGCATAAGCACTACAACCTGCAGCGGCTGTAATACCTGGTACAATTTGATAATTTACGTTGTTAGCAGCCAGTACTTGTACTTCTTCGCCACCACGACCATAAATAAACGGGTCGCCACCTTTAATGCGGCACACTTTTTTGCCTTGTTTAGCAAGGTCGACCAGCATTTGGTTGGTGTCGTCTTGAACAACACTATGATCGCCTAAACGTTTGCCTACACAAATAAGGTCAGCATCGCGGCGCACTAATTCCATAATTTCGTCAGACACTAAAAAGTCGTAAACGACGACGTCGGCTTGTTGCATAAGTTGTAGTGCTTTAAGTGTTAAAAGCTCTGGATCGCCAGGGCCTGCACCTACTATATATACTTCGCCTTCAGGTTCTGCTTTAGCATCTAGCATTTGCTCTAGTTGTTGCTGTGCGGCTTGAGTATCACCGGTTTGCACTTTACTCACGACAGATGAGTCGAATACGCCTTCCCAAAATTGGCGGCGGTCTGAAAAATGTTTAAAGCGTTTTTTTACTTTGTCTCTAAAGCCACCAACAAGTGTTGCAAGTGGACCAATATGATGCGGAATAAGGGTTTCGAGCTTTTCGCGTAAGCGACGTGCAAGTACCGGCGCTGTGCCTGCACTTGATATCGCAATCGTAATTGGGTCGCGGTCAACAATGGATGGGAATATAAACGTACATTTAGGTTGGTCATCAACCACGTTTACAAATACATTGCGGGCATTGGCAAGTTCAAATACGTTGTTGTTTACTTCATCGCGGTCGGTTGCTGCAATAACAAGCATTTTGCCATCGAGATGCGACTCATCAAAATAAGCATCAATAAGCGTTACTTCATTATTATGCGCATGCTCTTTTAGTTCGTCGCAAAACCAAGGCGCTACTAAAGTAACGCTCGCTCTCGCTTTTAAAAACGCGCGACATTTGCGTAATGCGACCTCTCCACCGCCAACAACCAATACTGGTTTGTTGTCGAGTTTGGTAAAGATAGGTAAATACTGCACGTTAATAAGACCCCTAAACAAATTCAAATATAAGAAAACGCTTTATTCTGATAAGCAGAATATAGCGGCTATCAATAAGTAAAAAATAATTAAAACCAAGTTGATATAACCAAAAGTTATAATAGGTGGGCTTTTTAGGCCTAAGAGTTAGTTAACAAGGGATTGCGCCGAGTTACAAGTAAAATAAACAGCTTATAGTGTTTGGTTATGAGCTATAGCGAGTTTGGTTTAATTTGTTAATATGGAGGCATATCAAATTTTGTACTTATACCAATTGCATTAAATTAGTGATCTATTATAGCGACGAGAAAATAGCTCAATAACAAGGCTAAAATTATGATACATAGTTGTTCTATATAAATAATTTTTAACGTAGTTAGTAAGTTATTTAATACGCTAAAATGATCATGTTTTTAATAAAATTGGTATTACATAAGCAACGGAGCTCTAATGACACAACACCAAAAAGATGCCGCATTAGCAGTCGCACTGATGGATTTAACAAGCTTAAACACCAGCGATACCACCAAAAGCATTCAAGCACTTGTTGATAGTATAAACCCGACGCTGGGCACACCTGCCGCCGTATGTGTTTATAGCGACTTTGTTGATGATGCTAAAATCGCATTAGCGGCACGAGAACTAAGCCACGTAAAAGTAGCAACGGTCACTAACTTTCCAACGGGTGATGCGCCACTGAGTGATGTAATTAACGAAACACTTATTGCAATAGAGCGCGGCGCTGACGAAATTGATTTGGTTATTCCTTACAAAAAACTCATAGCGGGCGATGTTCAAACAGTACTTAGCTATATAAGCGAAAGTAAAAAAGCATGTGGGTCGCGCGCCCAACTAAAAGTAATAATAGAAAGCGGTGAGCTAAAAACCGAAGCGCTAATAACGCAGGCTACTCAATTGGCAATTGAAGGTGGTGCCGATTTTGTAAAAACCAGTACGGGTAAAGTGGCCATTAATGCAACTCTTGAATCAACAAAAATTATGCTAACAGCCATTAAAAATTCGGATAAACGTGTGGGCTTTAAAGCTGCCGGCGGTGTTAAAACTGTTGCCGATGCCAGTGATTATTTAACGCTTACGCGCGCAATAATGGGGGATGATTATTTGCAAGCAAATACATTTAGATTTGGTGCTTCAAGCTTGTTAAGTGACGTTTATACAATATTAAAAAGTAATTAAAGGAAAGATGATGAGAGCAAGAAACTCCGGGACACAAACATTGTTTAATAACCTATTTAAAGGTGCATTGGTTGTAGGAGTCGTTGGTTTTGGATTAACTGCATGTACTAACCCAAGCACACCCGCAGGTGAAGAAGGCTACGTATTCGAAAAGCCGCGTGTATTTGGTGAAGGTGGTTATCAAGGAACAATGAAGGGCCCATCTAATTACGGTATGTCATTACTGCGAAATGAAGTGGTAAACATCGATATGCGACCTAATACATATACCGAGACATTTAGAATCTTAGCGAATGATGATTTAAATATTAAATTTGATTTTCATGCTGTTATTGCTATTGAGAGTGGCTCTGTTAAAACTGTGGTAGAGCAGTACGGCGCCGAAAATTGGTATAAACGCTTTGTACGTGAAACTTTTAGAACGTATGTGCGCGATACAGTACAAAAATACGATAGTGGTGAGCTTAAAACAAATCGTGAGAAAATTGCGAAAGAAGTGACTCTGCGCCTGCAAAGTTATTTATCGACAACGCCGTTTAAACTTGCAAACGTTGTAGTAGGCAATATTAATTACCCCGATATTGTTGCTAATGCAGTTGAGAAAAAATTGGCAGCTCAGCAGCTATTATCGGAAAAAGAAACACAAAAAGAGATTGCCAAAAAAGACGCTGAAATTAGGGTTGAAGAAGCCAAAGGGATTGCTCAAGCTCAGAAGATAATTAACGCAACACTAACAGCTAATTACATTCAACATGAAGCTATTAATGCACAAATAAAAATGGCTGAGTCACCTAATCATACAACTGTTTATATTCCGGTAGGTAATAACGGAGTACCACTTGTTAAAGGCGCTAACTAGATAGTGAGTACTTGGGTAGCTCTTTTTATTAGCTACCCAAGTCAAAGCCATTAATTAAACTTAAACATGTTGCTTATACTTTCGAGGCTTGATTTGTTCGTTTTAGCAATACAACCACTATCATCAAGTGACTTCTTAGTTGTTTCATCAGCTAAACCGGTTACCTTTAGTTTTTTATCTTGTTGGTACTCACGAAGTGCGATAACTGTTTTACGATCGTACTCAACATCCTGTGTTTCGAATTCTTCGTAATCAGGCTGGTTTCTTAGGTAACCCAAACATACCAAGCTTAGGCGAGACATTGCTAAATCCATCTTTTCATAATGTGGCATTCTATGGGTTGGTACATCGACTGTTACAGCACTCTTGCTGGCTGTTTTTGCTTGTACAGCTGCCGGTGGCGGCGCAGTGTAACCCGATGCTAAAGTGTTGTTACTGTTATAGCGATAGTAAGTATCTGGAATTTTAGTTTCTAAAAACTCAACCGCTTTAATAATAACTTCACGAAGGGCTTTTTCTTTAGGGGTATCAGACCATCCACTAATATTACCGCCAACAAGTGCGCCACCAAAGTTGGTTGCGGCTCCAGTAAAGTCAAAATCTTTACTGCCACCTTCAACACTTGTTGCTGCTAAAATTCGTGATGTGCGTGTGTCGATAAGGCGTAGGTCAATTGCCATATGAGAACCTGAAAAACCAGCTGATACAGAGCTAAATACATCGCCCATAAAGCCGCCACTGCCAACACTTGCACCAGAGCTGTCATCGTCAAACTCTGTTACCGCTGCAATAACGACTATTTCAGCACCTTCTATTTCGCCATAAGCGGCACCCGATGATGCACTAACGCGACCTGAGGCTGCTAGGTCTTGTTCTGATAAAACAGCATCAAGCGCTTGGCGCTCTAAAACAATAAAGCGATTTGTTGATACGAGTGCCGTAGTCAATTGATCAGCCATACCGTCGCCTATTTCTTTACGCCACCATTTTGAGTTGTTTGATTTGTCGGTAAAGCGTGCAACAGCAATACGAGCTTTAGGCCCATTGTATTGTTCTTGGGCGACAGTGTTTATGTCTGGTGAATTTTGACCTGACGTAACATTTGTGGAGGTGCTTTGACAAGCGCTCAGAGTGGTAGTTAATAGTGCCGTTAATAATAGTTTTTGTGGTGCTTTTAACATATGACTGTCCTTAATTAATATGCTCAAAGGAAATGCAGTGCATTTCCTTTAATATTTAAATTCATGTTAATTTAGTTAAATCAGTAGGTTAATAATAGTACTGGTGCGAAATTTTTAGTCACACAGGCGAAATTTATCAGGATTGTTCGCGAAACTTTTTTGGGGACATATTATATTTTGCTTTAAAGCACCGGGCAAAGTAGCTTTGTGAATTAAAGCCAACTTGCTGTGCTACCAGGCCAATTGCAAGCTCACTATTTTTTAAAAGCTCTTGTGCAAATTCTAAACGAATATTTCGAATGTAATCGCTTGGTGTTAGGTTGTACAAGGCTTTCATTTTTAATTGTAAAGCGCGAGGGCTGAGGTAGAGCGCTGCTGCAAATTCCTCTACACTAAATGCTTCGTCTTGGTAATGCTCTTTTACTGTCGTTTTTACACGCTCGGTAAATACATAATCTTTACTTTGCGCCATTTGTGGGTCGAGCTGGGTTGTTTGTGATAAAGCAGGTAGTTGTTGTTTTAAATGTTGATTAAGTACTTCTCTAATCGTTAATAACCCTTGAACACGGCTGAGTAACAGCTGCGGCTCAAAAGGTTTACTCAAATAGTCATCAGCAAGTAAGTCTAGGCCCTTTAATTTACTGTGCGTATCTGCCTTTGCTGAAAGTAATAACACCGGAATATGGCTAATAGCCGTGTCGCTGCGCAGTGCTTTAATAAACTGATAGCCATCCATAACGGGCATCATTACATCACTTATTACCAAGTCAGGCATTTCGTTTTTACATAAAGCTAAACCTAGCTCTCCGTTAGCTGCACTTATACACGTGAAGCTACTAATAAATAGTGACGTTATTAAATCACGCATTTCATCGTTGTCTTCAATAATAAGAATCTTATTACTTTTTACTGCACATAAATTATTGCTTTTAGACACAGCAAGAGCGGTAAGGTTAGAGGTTTCGTCTATTTGAGTTGTTGGGAGTGAAACAGTAAAACAACTGCCTTTGTTTAATTCACTTTTAAGTTCAATAGTTCCTCCATATTGCTCAACTAGCTGCTTCACCAGCGCTAAGCCAATACCGCTACCGCTTTGATTACTCGTATCTATGCGTGTAAATCGTTGAAAAACGGTCTCAAGGTGCTCTTTATCTATACCAACACCAGTATCTGAGACTGTGATGATTAATTTTTGTTTTTGAGTTAATAGCTGAAGTAATACTTTGCCAGTGTTTGGAGTGTATTTTTGGGCGTTACTCAATAAGTTACTGATAATAGAAATTGTATGATTTAGCTCTAATTTAATGGGAATAGTTTTTTGTGTTAAATCTTCAAACTCGAACGTAATATTTTTTTGTTTAAATAAAGGAGTGAAATCTTCAATTAATTGTTCAACTACCGGCTTTATAGCATAGGGTGTGACGTGTTTCACTGCTGTGCTTGGGCGCTGGCTGAGCTGTAAAAGTTGGTTTATTTGATCCAATAGCTTATAGCTATTACGTTGAATCATCGCTAGTTTTTGTTGGGTGTCTGAATCCTTATGGCTTTTTTGTAAACTCTCAAGTGGCGCTAATATTAAGCTCAATGGTGTTTTAAGTTCATGGCTAACATTATCTAATAGTTGGGTTTTTAAGTTGCTAAGTTCTTTCTCTTTTAAGTTTGCTTGCTCTGCAACGTTAGCTCTATACCTTGCTGTTATAATTAACCACATTATAAATAATACGATCATGATGTAAGTGACATAGGCAACATTGTTCTTCCACCAAGGTGGAGTAACTTTAAGCGCAACCATTGTTTTATCATCACTCCATTGACCGTATTGATCTTTAACTTTTACAATAAAGTGATAGCTTCCAGCGGGAAGTTGAGAATAACTAACTTGCCTCTGGTTTTTGTTTGCGTATAAAAATTGCTTATCTAACCCAGCTAACTTGTAAGCATATTGGTATTGATAAGGGGGCTCTGCACTGTTTAAAGCAGAAAATTTAAAGCCGATAACACCATCTTCTTCTTTAAAAAAGAGTCTGTCTGTATAGCTTATAAGCTTAGCCGTTTGGGTCTTGTTTTTTATATATTGCTGCGTCGCGACTGACTGGTTATAAATAAGTAAGTCTGTAATAACGGGTTTTGGGGGTTGAGTTGCTAGGGTTAGTTTTAACGGATCAAATTGATTAAAACCGTTAATACCACCAAAAAATAGCTCGCCGTCATCTGCTTGAAAAGCGGCACCTAAAATAAAAGAATGATGCTGTATACCGTTTGCGGGTAAAAAATGCTGCATTTGTTGGGTTTGAGGAGCGTAACGGGTTAGGCCTTGGTTGCTGCTTAGCCACAAGTAACCGCTGCTATCTTGTTTAATTGCAAAAATATTATCGTTAAGTAAGCCATCAAACTCTGTAATGCTTATTACTTTGTTTGTTTGGATATTTAATTTATTGAGCCCGCCAAAAGTACCTACCCATAAAGTGTTTTTATCTTGTAAATGCAAGGATGTAACCATGTCATGCGTTAAACTATTAGGCTTTTTAAGATCGCTTTGGTAATGAGTGAATGTTTCATCATGTAAAGAAAGTTTATTTAACCCTGCGCGGGTTCCTGCCCATATAGCGTTATTGTCGCTGTCATAAGTAATACTAAAAACAGTATTATTTGAGATACTATTTTTATCTGCGGTGTATTTAAAATTTGTAACCTGTGAAGTATCGGGATTAAATCGCGTTAAGCCTTCGTTACTGCCCAGCCATAAATTACCACTTAGATCACCTTCGATTGCATAAATACGGTTACTACTGAGTTGATGGCTTTGCACAGTAAAAGCCGAAAAGTTATCATTAATTGGGTTGTAAAGCAGTAAACCACCTCCGTATGTGCCTATCCATACGCGTTTATTGGCATCTTCATAAAGACTAAATATATTGTTATTAGTTAAGCCTATATCTTGATTTTTATCTGTTTTATAGCGTTTAAATCCTGTGTCAGTTTGTTTGTTAAGTCCGTCGCGCGTACCCACCCAAAGTAAGTTGTTACTGTCTTTGAGTATTGCTCTTACAAAGTCATTCGAGATAGAAGCTGGGTTATTGCTTTGATGTTTTTGATGACCAAACTGAGTCTGCCTTTTATCATAGCGATGTAATCCATAGCCGTCTGTACCAATCCAAATAATGCCTTGAGGGTCTTGGTAAAGTGATAATAGGTGATCGTTAGCTAAGCCATGTTTTAAATCTGGAGAGTGAGTAAGTTGACGAAACTCGCTACTTAATAAATTATCTGTAGCTTGGTAATAAAGACCATGACCATAAGTGCTTACCCATAATTTTTTTTCATCATCAAAAAGTATATCTGTGACCCAAACATTTTTGAGTTGCTCAAAGTTATAAAATGCGAGTGTGTTTGAGTCAAAAACACTTAGACCAGTCTTGCCTCCTATAATAAATTTGCCGTTTGCTGCTTTTTTTAATTGCCAGAGCTGTTCAGGGCTATTAGATATATGTTCGAACCGATGTGTTTGTGTATCGAACTTAATCAGCCCGATACTACTTGCTAACCAAAGGTTTTTTTGATCATCAAAAAGCACATCCTTAAAAACAACATTTAAGTGATTCGTGCCCTGATAAGAGAATAATTCGGTAGTACCTGTGTATGTATCTAAACGAGTAAGTTGCCCTTTATCGTGACCAATCCAAATGATTTGTGGCGAATTAGAAGAAATTGATGAAATACGTTCGTTTGTAATAGGAGGGGTTGAGTACTGGTTAAAAACACTAAAACTTCCTGTTTCAGTATTTAATAAGTTAAGCCCATTACTTGTTGTAGCAAACCAAATGTGGCCGTTTCCTAAATTCAGGCAGTCCGTAATCCAATTTCCCGAAATACTAGGTTGTGAAGGATTGAATTTATAGTGCTTAAATTCATACCCATCAAATCGGTTTAAGCCACCTTGGGTAGCAAACCAATGAAACCCTTTTTCATCAGTGGTACTGCAGGTAATTGAATTTTGTGATAAACCTTGTTCATTTGTATATGTATCTAAGTACAATGGCAGGGCATAAGAACTAATATGAAATAATAATAAAAAGCTAATAATTTTGTATCTTATGATTGTTTTTATTGCTTTCACAGACTTCCTATCTAATTGTGAGTCCCTATAATTTGGACAATCATAAACTGCTTTTTAATCAATGTTAAGATTGATTTTTTAATGCAATGCCGAGATTTTCCAATGTGGGTATCTTTTAGGCTTGTGTTAATGGACTGCGTAAGTATAATAGGCATCCACTTTGCAGGGGCGTAGTTCCAATTGGTAGAACAGCGGTCTCCAAAACCGATGGTTGGGAGTTCGAATCTCTCCGCCCCTGCCAGTTTTACTTGTGGTTTGAGTAGTCTGAGATTAAAAACCGGTTTAAATTAAGTCTGTTTTTAAGTTTAGATTTTAATGGATTAACCTTACCGTAGTGTAGGGTTGTTGTGTCTGTAGTTAAGGTAATAATATTATGAGCACGAATGTAGAAACACCATCAAGTGCGATGGAGTCAGTAAAGTGGTTAGTAGCAATCGCGCTACTTGCAGGCGCAGTTGTTGGTAATCACATGTATGCAGATCAATCTGTACTACTACGTGCTATCGGCGTTGTTGTTGCAATAGCGGCCGGATTAGCAATTGCCTCGCAAACATTTAAGGGACGTAACTTTCTTGCTTTCGCTAAAGAAGCTCGAATTGAAGTACGCAAAGTTATTTGGCCAACGCGCCAAGAAACTACCCACACGACATTAATTGTAATGGTTGCAACAGTGATTATGGCACTTATCCTTTGGGGATTAGATGGCATTTTATTCCGCGCTGTAGGCTTTTTAACTGGATTGGAGATCTGATCCCATGTCGGATGAGAACGAGAACAAAGAAATTAAGTTACGTTGGTATGTAGTACAAGCCTTTTCTGGTTACGAAAAGCGTGTAGCTCAAACGTTAACTGAACACATTAAAATCGAAGGTCTTGAATCGAGCTTTGGTGAGATACTAGTACCAACTGAAGAAGTTGTTGAGATGCGCGCTGGCCAAAAGCGTAAATCTGAGCGTAAATTCTTTCCAGGTTATGTATTAGTACAAATGGATATGAATGACGCAAGCTGGCACTTAGTGAACAGCACTGAACGTGTAATGGGCTTTATTGGTGGAACGTCTGATCGTCCTGCTCCAATAACTCCTAAAGAAGCAGAACGCATTCTTAATCGCCTTCAAGAAAATGCTGAAGCACCTAAACCTGCTACATTATTTGAACCAGGTGAAGTTGTTCGCGTTACAGACGGACCATTTGCAGATTTCAGTGGTGTAGTTGAAGAAGTTGACTACGAAAAGAGCCGCGTAAAAGTATCTGTACTTATTTTTGGTCGTTCTACGCCAGTTGAGCTTGAATTCGGTCAAGTTGAGCAAGATAAGTAATTGATTAAAAAAGCTTCGCTAATTTTTATTTAAATTTTGGCATGAAGCTTGAAAAAGGCCGCTGATTAACTTATAATCAGCGGCCTTTTTGTATTAAGGTAAAATTTATTTTTACTGTGCAAAAAGTACGAAACCAATTTTTAAACTGGGAAGCCGTTAGAGTACGCGTCCTCGCGCGCACAAGGCTGAGACCCACCAAATGAGGTATTTATAATGGCTAAAAAAGTTGAAGCTCTAATCAAGCTACAAGTTGCCGCTGGTATGGCTAATCCTAGTCCTCCAGTAGGTCCTGCACTAGGTCAACACGGTGTAAACATCATGGAATTCTGTAAAGCGTTTAACGCACGTACAGAGTCTATCGAAAAAGGCGCTCCAGTTCCTGTAGTGATCTCTGTTTACGGTGACCGTTCATTTACGTTCGACATGAAAACGCCACCTGCTGCTTACTTACTTAAGAAAGCTGCTGGTATCAAGTCAGGCTCAGGCCGTCCTAACACTGATAAAGTAGGCACAGTAACTCGTGCTCAACTTGAAGAAATTGTTGAGACAAAACGAACTGACCTTACAGCTGCCGATATGGACGCAGCGGTTCGCACTATCGCAGGTTCTGCGCGTGCGATGGGCTTGAACGTAGAGGACTAAGAAATGGCTAAATTAACTAAACGTATGCGTACTATCCGCGAAAAAGTGGAAGTAACAAAAGATTACGAAATCAATGAAGCAGTTGCTCTTTTAAAAGAGTTAGCGACAGCTAAATTCGTAGAAAGTGTTGACGTTGCCGTTAACCTTGGTATCGATGCTCGTAAATCTGATCAAAACGTTCGTGGTGCTACTGTACTACCTAACGGTACTGGTCGTGACGTTCGTGTTGCTGTATTCACACAAGGCGCTAATGCAGAAGCTGCAAAAGAAGCCGGTGCTGAATTAGTAGGCATGGAAGATCTTGCTGAACTAGTTAAAAAAGGCGAGATGAACTTTGACGTTGTTGTTGCATCACCAGACGCTATGCGTGTTGTTGGTCAACTAGGTCAAATCTTAGGCCCACGTGGTCTAATGCCAAACCCTAAAACTGGTACTGTAACGCCTAACGTTGCAGAAGCAGTTAAAAATGCTAAAGCAGGTCAAGTACGTTACCGTAATGACAAAAATGGCATCATCCATACTACTATTGGTAAGGTTGATTTCACTGCAGAGCAATTACAACAAAACCTTGAGTCTCTAATTGTTGCGCTTAAGAAGGCTAAACCTTCTCAAGCTAAAGGTGTTTACTTGAAGAAAGTAACTATCTCTACAACAATGGGCGCAGGCGTTTCTGTTGACCAAAACACTTTAAGCACAACTGTAGCTTAATCAGTGTTTACATGGCGTGAAATTTGTACTATAATTTCGCGCCATTTTGTTGATTAATTTATTAATTGGCAAAGTAAAGAATTCGGGTTGAAGTCCATAATTTCGTTAGGCCTTCGGGGTTAACGATAAATTGGGCTTCCGTCCAAGACCGTAGGTGGCTTCGGCCTTAATATTCACCTACGTAGACGGTGTAGACCCCAGATAGATTTTTCCTAATCCTTCTGGCTCTCGCCGTAAAAAGCATCTCTACCTTGTTTGGTAGGGAAGAGTAGAACAGGGGAATCCGATAATCGGTATCCCCATTAAACCAGGAGTAACACCCATGGCTTTAAATCTTCAAGGCAAAAAAGCAATAGTTGCTGAAGTCAACGAAGCAGCCAATGGTGCTCTATCTGCAGTTGTTGCAGATTCTCGTGGTGTAACAGTTGGCGCAATCACTGCCCTTCGTAAAGAAGCTCGTGCAAATGGTGTTTGGATGAAAGTTGTCCGTAACACTTTAGCAAAACGTGCTCTTGAAGGAACAGATTTTGAGTGTCTTTCTGATTCATTTGTTGGTCCAAGCTTAATCGCTTTCTCATCAGAGCACCCAGGTGCTGCTGCGCGTATCTTTTCAGATTTCGCGAAAAAGAATGAGAAATTCGAGCTTAAAACGGCCGCTTTTGAAGGAAATGTTGTTGATGCAGCAATGCTTGCTACATTACCTACATACGACGAAGCTGTTGCACGCTTAATGAGTGCTATGAAAGAAGCGTCTGCTGGCAAATTGTGTAAAACAATTGAAGCAGTACGTGTACAGAAAGAAGAGCAAGCTGCTTAATTTTAAGCTGTTTAATCTCACTTTCGGTGTAAAATTTATTTGGACGTAATGTCCGTTAATTATTAGGAAATTTGTAATGTCTGTATCTAAAGACCAAATCCTTGACGCAATTGCTGAAATGTCAGTAATGGACGTTGTTGCTCTTATCGAAGCAATGGAAGAAAAATTCGGCGTAACTGCTGCAGCTGCAATGGTAGCTGGTCCAGCTGCTGAAGCTGCTGAAGAGAAAACAGAATTTGACGTAATCCTTACTGGCGCTGGCGCTAACAAGGTTTCTGCAATCAAAGCTGTTCGTAGCGCAACTGGCCTTGGCCTTAAAGAAGCGAAAGCTCTTGTTGAAGCTGCTCCTACACCTGTTAAAGAAGGTGTATCTAAAGAAGAAGCTGAAGCACTTGCAAAAGATCTTACTGAAGCTGGTGCTGAAGTTGAGGTTAAGTAATTTAGCTTTTGCTAAGTTCGCTGCCTGAGAAATCAGGCAAGGGCTGGTGATTATTTAATCACCGGCCTTTTTGCGCTATAGAGTGATGCACTCTTTTAGCTCAAATAAAATCTGATTTTTTCTTTACTTTCAACGCTTTATAGTTTGCTAGTGTTAAAGTGGGATCTAATTAGAACAACAGTTAAATGTTGTAAAATCTTGGCATAGCTGCCAGTTAAGTCTGTTCTTACAAGAACAGGTCGGGTCAAAGATCAGCAAGCTGAGGAACCCCATGGCTTACTCTTATTCTGAAAAGAAACGTATCCGTAAGGATTTTGGTAAACGTCCACAAGTTTTGGATATACCTTTTTTACTGTCTACACAGTTAGAATCGTTTAAAAAATTCTTAGTGCCGGACGCTGATGGCGATCATGGTTTGGAAGCTGCCTTCCGTTCTGTGTTCCCTATTAAAAGCTACTCGGGAAATTCTGAGCTTCAATACGTAAGTTACCGTATTGGTGAGCCAGTTTTCGATGTAAAAGAATGTCAAATTCGCGGTGTGACTTATTCTGCTCCACTTCGCGTGAAACTGCGTCTTGTTGTTATGGACAAAGAAGCACCAGGCACAGTTAAAGACATTAAAGAGCAAGAAGTTTACATGGGCGAAATTCCGCTCATGACAGATACCGGTACTTTTGTAATCAATGGTACAGAGCGTGTTATCGTTTCTCAGCTACACCGTAGCCCTGGTGTATTCTTTGATAACGACCGCGGTAAAACCCATTCATCGGGTAAAGTATTATATAACGCACGCGTTATACCTTACCGTGGTTCATGGTTAGACTTCGAATTTGATGCAAAAGATAACTTATATGTACGTATTGACCGTCGTCGTAAATTACCGGCGTCTATCATCCTACGTGCACTAGAGTATTCTAGCGAACAAATCCTAGATATGTTCTTCGATAACACTACGTTTGAAGTAACGAATGGTAAAGTTCTTATGGAACTTGTACCTTCGCGTTTACGTGGTGAAACTGCCGCTTTTGATATCAAGAGCGAAGACGGTGAAGTATTTGTTGAAAGCGGTCGTCGTGTTACGGCTCGCCACATCAAGAGCATCGAAAAGAAAGGCATTAAGCAATTAGAAGTACCACATGAGTACATCATTGGCCGTATTGTAGCTAAAAACTATGTTGATGAGTCAACTGGTGAAGTTATTGCAAATGCAAATGACGAGCTAACTCTAGAGCTAATGGCTGAATTGGTTAAAGCCGGTTACACTAAAATTGATACGTTATATATCAATGAAGTGGACAGCGGTGCTTACATGTCAAATACATTAAACATTGACTCTGCAAGCAGCCGTTTAGAAGCACTAGTAGAAATTTACCGCATGATGCGCCCAGGCGAGCCACCGACGAAAGACGCGGCTGAAGCCTTATTCCAGAACTTGTTCTTCTCTGAAGAACGTTATGACTTATCTACTGTAGGTCGTATGAAGTTCAATAGCCGTGTTGGTTACGATACAGACACAGGCCCTGGTACATTAAGCAAAGAAGACATCGTGTCTGTTATGAAAGTATTAATTGCTATTCGTAACGGTCAAGGCGATGTTGATGATATCGATCACTTAGGCAACCGTCGTATACGTAGTGTTGGCGAAATGGCTGAGAACCAATTCCGTGTTGGTCTAGTACGTGTTGAACGTGCTGTACGTGAGCGTTTAAGCTTAGGTGACCTTGACGCAATAATGCCACAAGATCTTATTAACGCTAAGCCTATTTCGGCAGCTGTTAAAGAGTTCTTCGGCTCGTCTCAGTTATCACAGTTTATGGACCAAAATAACCCACTATCAGAAGTTACGCATAAACGTCGTATCTCTGCATTAGGTCCGGGCGGTCTAACTCGTGAACGCGCAGGCTTTGAAGTACGTGACGTTCACGTAACTCACTATGGTCGCGTATGTCCAATCGAGACTCCTGAGGGTCCAAATATCGGTCTAATTAACTCGTTGTCTACGTACGCACGTACAAATGACTACGGTTTCTTAGAAACACCTTACCGCAAAGTGGTAGACGGTGTTGTAACTGATGAAGTTGATTATTTATCAGCCATTGAAGAAGGTCAGTTTGTTATCGCACAGGCGAACTCAAACTTAACTGAAACCAATGAGTTTGTTGATGAACTTATCCCATGTCGTCACAAAGGTGAATCTACCTTTATGGGTCGCATGGACCAGCAGTATATGGATGTATCACCACAACAGGTGATTTCTGTAGCGGCAGCACTTATCCCGTTCTTAGAACACGATGATGCTAACCGTGCATTGATGGGTTCAAACATGCAACGTCAAGCAGTACCAACATTGAAAGCGGATAAGCCGTTAGTAGGTACTGGTATTGAGTTAACACTAGCGAAAGATTCTGGTGTAACTATCGTTGCTAAACGTGGTGGTGAAGTAATGTATGCTGACGCAAGTCGCATCGTTGTAAATGTACATGAAGAAGAACGCATTCCTGGTGAAGCGGGCATCGACATCTACAACTTAACCAAATACACACGTTCAAACCAAAATACATGTATTAACCAAAAACCAACTTGTATGGTTGGCGAACCGGTTACTCGTGGTGACGTGTTAGCAGATGGTCCTTCGACTGACTTAGGTGACTTAGCCCTTGGTCAAAACCTTCGCGTGGCATTCATGCCATGGAACGGTTACAACTTCGAAGATTCAATCTTGTTATCAGAGCGCGTAGTTGAAGAAGATCGTCTAACGACTATCCATATTCAAGAACTACAGTGTGTTGCCCGTGATACTAAATTAGGTCCAGAAGAGATCACTGCAGATATCCCGAATGTGGGTGAGTCTGCACTAGGCAAGCTTGATGAATCAGGCGTTGTATATATTGGTGCTGAAGTTAAAGGCGGCGATATCCTAGTAGGTAAAGTGACTCCTAAAGGCGAGACACAGCTTACACCTGAAGAGAAGCTACTGCGTGCTATCTTCGGCGAAAAAGCGTCTGACGTTAAAGACAGCTCTTTACGTGTACCAAATTCTGTAACTGGTACTGTAATTGACGTGCAAGTTTTCACCCGTGATGGTGTTGAAAAAGATAAACGCGCGTTAGAAGTTGAAGACATGCAGCTTCGCGAAGCGAAGAAAGACTTCAACGAAGAGTTCCGTATTTTAGAAGCAGGCGTTTTAGACCGTGCACGTAAGCTACTTATAGCTGCTGGTTTTGATGAAGATAAACTTGCATCTCTAAATGCTGAAAAAGTACTTACGCAAAGCCTTGCTGAAGAAGACAAGCAAGCTGAGCTTGAGCAACTAGCTGCACAGTACGATGAACTTAAAGCTGAATACGATAAGAAGTTTGAAAACAAACGTCGTAAAATTACCCAAGGTGATGACTTAGCACCAGGCGTACTTAAGATTGTTAAAGTATACCTAGCTGTTAAACGTCGTATCCAACCGGGTGATAAAATGGCGGGTCGTCATGGTAACAAAGGTGTTATCTCGACTATCGTACCAGTAGAAGATATGCCTTACGATGACAAAGGTCGTACGGTAGATATCGTATTGAATCCACTAGGTGTACCATCACGTATGAACATCGGTCAGATCCTTGAAACACATATGGGTCTTGCTGCACGTGGTATCGGTGAACGTATTGAAGAGATGATGAAAGAGCAACGTGAGCTTCATGAGCTACGTGACTTCATCAAGCAAGCATACGAAATTGGCGAATCTCGCCAAGTTGTAGATATTGCTAGCTTCACTGATGACGAAATTCGTCGTCTAGCTGAAAACTTAAAAGGTGGTTTACCAATAGCTACTCCTGCATTTGATGGCGCGAAAGAAAGCGAAATCAAAGACATGCTTGAGCTTGCGGGCTATCCTCGTAGTGGTCAGGTTACACTTTATGATGGCCGTACTGGCGATCAGTTTGAACGTCAAGTAACCGTTGGTTACATGTACATGCTTAAACTTAACCACTTGGTTGACGATAAGATGCACGCACGTTCTACTGGTTCTTACAGCCTTGTTACTCAGCAGCCGCTGGGTGGTAAAGCACAGTTCGGTGGCCAGCGTTTTGGTGAGATGGAAGTATGGGCACTTGAAGCTTACGGTGCTGCTTACACTTTACAAGAAATGCTAACAGTGAAATCGGATGACGTGAACGGTCGTACTAAGATGTATAAAAACATCGTTGATGGTAACCATAAAATGGAACCAGGTATGCCAGAATCGTTCAACGTATTGTTGAAAGAAATCCGCTCACTGGGTATCAACATCGAGTTGGAAGAAAATTAAGCCAATTAGATGCTGCAGTTAACGCTGCAGCATCTGTTACGGCTGAATAGAATGTAGGGACGAGATTATCCGTCCTCAAGATTAACTCCGACAGGAGAGCTAAGGTGAAAGACTTACTTAAGTTTCTGAAGCAACAAAATAAGACCGAAGAATTCGATGCAATTCGCATTGGTCTTGCTTCACCAGACATGGTTCGTTCATGGTCATACGGTGAAGTAAAGAAACCTGAGACTATTAACTACCGTACTTTCAAGCCTGAGCGCGATGGCTTATTCTGTGCCCGTATTTTCGGCCCAGTGAAAGATTATGAGTGTTTATGTGGTAAATATAAACGCCTTAAACACCGTGGTGTGATCTGTGAAAAGTGTGGCGTTGAAGTAACACTCACTAAAGTGCGACGCGATCGTATGGGTCATATCGACCTTGCGAGCCCAGTTGCACATATATGGTTTTTAAAATCATTACCGTCACGTATTGGCTTAATGCTAGATATGACGCTTCGTGATATTGAACGTGTTCTTTACTTCGAATCATTCGTAGTAACTGAACCTGGTATGACAACGCTTGAGCGTGGTCAGCTATTAGGTGAAGAAGAATACTTAGATTCACTAGAAGAGCACGGTGATGAGTTTGAAGCTAAGATGGGTGCTGAAGCAGTTTTAGACTTGCTTCGTGAACTTGATCTTGCTCAATTAATAGCTGAGATGCGTGAAGAGTTACCAACAATTAACTCTGAAACTAAGCGTAAAAAAATCACTAAACGTCTTAAGTTAATGGAATCGTTCCACCAATCAGGTAATAACCCTGAGTGGATGATCATGACAGTACTTCCAGTATTGCCACCTGATCTACGCCCATTAGTACCATTAGACGGTGGTCGTTTTGCGACATCTGATCTAAATGACCTTTACCGTCGTGTTATTAACCGTAATAACCGTCTTAAGCGTCTACTAGATTTAGCAGCACCAGACATTATTGTACGTAACGAAAAACGTATGTTACAAGAAGCGGTAGATGCGCTACTTGATAACGGTCGTCGTGGTCGTGCAATTACAGGTTCTAACAAACGTCCTCTTAAATCTCTTGCTGATATGATCAAGGGTAAGCAAGGTCGTTTCCGTCAGAACTTACTTGGTAAGCGTGTAGATTATTCAGGCCGTTCTGTAATCACAGTTGGTCCTACACTTAAGCTTCACCAATGTGGTCTTCCTAAGAAGATGGCACTAGAGCTATTCAAACCATTCATCTATGGCAAATTAGAACGTCGCGGCATGGCTACGACAATCAAAGCTGCTAAGAAGATGGTTGAACGTGAAGTTCCGGAAGTATGGGATGTACTTGACGAAGTAATTCGTGAACATCCAGTATTACTTAACCGTGCACCAACACTTCACCGTTTGGGTATCCAAGCGTTTGAGCCTGTGCTTATCGAAGGTAAAGCGATTCATTTGCATCCATTAGTATGTGCGGCGTACAACGCCGATTTCGATGGTGACCAAATGGCGGTACACGTACCGTTAACAATCGAAGCGCAGCTTGAAGCTCGTGCATTAATGATGTCAACAAACAACATTCTATCTCCTGCGAATGGTGAGCCAATCATCGTTCCTTCACAGGATGTTGTATTGGGTCTTTATTACATGACTCGTGACCGCATTAACGCTAAAGGCGAAGGCGCGATATTTAAAGATCCAAAAGAAGCAGAAAAAGCATACCGCAGTGGCAATGCAGACCTTCACGCAATTGTGAAAGTACGTATTAGCCAATCAGTTAAAAACGAAGACGGCGTAGTAGAAGATACTATTACTGTTATCGATACAACTGTTGGTCGTGCAATTCTGTCTCTAATTTTACCTAAAGGCATGCCGTTTGCGTCAATCAACCAGCCGCTAGGTAAAAAGCAGATTTCTGGCTTATTGAATGAGTGTTACCGTCGTCTAGGTCTTAAAGATACAGTTATCTTTGCTGACCAAGTTATGTACACCGGTTTCCATTATGCAATGAAGTCAGGTGTTTCTATCGGTATTGATGACTTAGTTATCCCACCGGTTAAAGCACAGATAATTGAATCAGCTGAAGCTGAAGTTACTGAAATCAACCAACAATTCCAATCAGGTCTTGTAACGGCTGGTGAAAAGTACAACAAAGTTATCGATATCTGGTCACGTGTAAACGAAAACTTATCACGTGAGATGATGTCTAACTTGTCGAAAGACACAGTTATCAATGCACAAGGTGAAGAAGTAGAGCAACCGTCATTTAACTCAGTGTTTATGATGGCCGACTCAGGTGCCCGTGGTAGTGCTGCACAGATTCGTCAGTTGGCGGGTATGCGTGGTCTAATGGCACGTCCAGATGGTTCAATCATCGAGACTCCAATCACAGCTAACTTCCGTGAAGGTCTAAACGTACTTCAGTACTTCATCTCAACGCATGGTGCGCGTAAAGGTCTTGCCGATACAGCACTTAAAACAGCAAACTCGGGTTACCTAACGCGTCGTCTAGTAGACGTTGCACAAGATTTGGTAATCAATGAAGATGACTGTGGCACAGAAGATGGCTTAACAATGAAACCGCTTATTGAAGGTGGTGATGTTGTAGAAGCACTTCGTGAACGTGTTCTAGGTCGTGTTGTTGCTGAAGATATTGTGATTCCAGGTACTAATACAGTGCTTGTTGAACGTAATATCATGCTAGACGAAAAACTGTGTGATCTTTTAGAAGAGCATTCAGTAGATGAAGTTCGTGTACGTTCTGTTATCACTTGTGATAATGACTTTGGTGTTTGTGCTAACTGTTACGGTCGTGACCTAGCACGTGGCCATATCATCAACGCTGGTGAATCAGTGGGTGTTATCGCGGCACAGTCAATTGGTGAGCCGGGTACACAGTTAACAATGCGTACCTTCCACATCGGTGGTGCGGCATCTAGAGCGTCTGCAGAAAATAATGTACAAGTTAAAACTAACGGTACATTAAAACTTCATAACTCTAAGTACGTATTAAACACAGACGGTAAGATTGTTATTACCTCTCGTTCTACGGAAATTACTATCATTGATAGTCATGGTCGTGAGAAAGAGCGTTATAAAGTACCTTACGGTGCGGTATTAACAGTGCAAGACAATGCTGAAGTTCTAGGTAACGATATCGTTGCTACTTGGGACCCGCATAGTCACCCAATCGTTCTTGAGCATAAATCAAAAGTATCGTTCAGCGATATCGATGATTCAAATACTGAAGCACAGACTGATGAGCTAACTGGTTTAACCCGTGTAGTTGTAAAAGATCTTGCTAAAGTAAATACGAAAGAACCAAAGCTTATCATCGAAAGTGAAGAGCGCGGTCTGCAAGAAACACGTCTTCCTTCATTCACGACGATTGAAGTTATTGACGGCGTTACAGCAAACCCAGGTGACGTGTTAGCACGTATTCCGCAAGAAGGTTCGAAAACTCGTGATATCACGGGTGGTCTACCACGCGTAGCCGACTTATTTGAAGCTCGTAAGCCAAAAGAACCAGCTATATTAGCTGAAGTAACTGGTACAATTAGCTTCGGTAAAGAGACTAAAGGTAAGAAGCGTTTAGTTATTACTCCAGCTGAGGGTGATCATTACGAAGAGATGATTCCTAAATGGCGTCAACTTAACGTGTTTGAAGGTGAGCAAGTGTCTAAAGGTGAAGTTATCGCCGATGGTCCTGAATCACCGCATGACATCTTACGCCTACGTGGTGTGACTCATGTTGCTAACTATATCGTTAACGAAGTGCAAGAGGTTTACCGTTTGCAAGGCGTTAAGATCAATGACAAGCACATTGAAACAATTATCCGTCAAATGTTACGTAAATGTACCATTATGCACGGCGGTGATACTGACTTCTTAGCCGGTGAGCAAATCGAAGTGGCGCGCGTTAATATCGCAAACCGTGACCTTGAAAAACAAGGTAAGATACCAGCTAAGTTTGAAATCCAGTTAATGGGTATCACAAAAGCATCACTAGCAACAGAATCTTTCATCTCTGCAGCGTCTTTCCAAGAGACAACACGTGTTCTTACAGATGCGGCAGTGAATGGTAAGAGCGATGAGCTTCGCGGTCTTAAAGAAAACGTAATTGTGGGTCGTTTGATCCCAGCCGGTACCGGTTTTGCGTATCATCAAGAACGTATGGCTCGCCGTAAACAAAGCAAAGTAGTAGTAGAAGAGCAAACAGTAAGTGCAGAAGAGGCAACTCAAGCACTTACAGACGCTCTAAATGCTGATTTGTCTGGAAATCAATAAACTGTTCTTAATCAATAGATTAAGTGATCGCAAGTCAGTTATATGCTGTCTTGCGGTTAGTTTAGGTTGACAGGTTAAACTTTGCTCATTAAAATTCCGCCACCCATTTACTTGTGTGCTTAATGCAGGCTCGTAAATAAAGGGCGGATTTTTTATTTTTTTCAGTAGTAATTTTAATTTCAGGAGCTATTTAAATGGCAACTATTAACCAGCTAGTGCGTAAGCCACGCCGTAGCAAGGTTACGAAAAGTAACTCAGCTGCACTAAAAGCGTGTCCGCAAAAGCGCGGTGTATGTACTCGCGTATATACAACTACACCTAAGAAACCAAACTCGGCGTTACGTAAAGTAGCACGTGTACGTTTAACTAACGGTTTCGAAGTAACTTCATACATTGGCGGTGAAGGTCATAACCTTCAAGAGCATAGTGTAATCCTAATCCGTGGTGGTCGTGTTAAAGATTTACCAGGTGTGCGTTTTCACACTGTTCGTGGTGCACTTGACTGTGCAGGCGTTAGCGATCGTCGTCAAGCTCGTTCTAAATACGGTGCAAAACGCCCTAAAGGCTAATTGTTTTCCGTTAGTAAGGCCAAGCACTAAATATTTATAATTATTGTTTTGGGTGATTGACTCGAAAGAGCAAACCTGAATAAACCGGAGATACAAAATGCCTAGAAGACGCGTAATCGGTCAACGTAAAATTCTTCCAGATCCTAAGTTCGGATCGGAACTTCTTGCTAAATTCGTTAACATCGTGATGTTAGACGGCAAGAAATCTACTGCTGAAAAAATTGTTTATGGTGCGCTAGACGTGGCTGCTGAGAAATCAGGCAAGTCGCACCTAGAAATCTTTGAAACTGCACTTGATAACATCCGCCCACAGGTAGAAGTTAAATCTCGCCGTGTTGGTGGTTCAACTTATCAAGTACCAGTTGAAGTACGTCCAGTTCGTCGTAACGCATTAGGTATGCGTTGGTTAGTAGACGCTGCACGTAAGCGTGGCGAAAAATCTATGGGCTTACGTTTAGCTCAAGAAATCGTTGACGCTTCTGATAATAAAGGCACTGCGGTTAAGAAACGTGAAGACGTTCACCGTATGGCTGAAGCGAATAAAGCATTCGCTCATTACCGTTGGTAATCTGTCTTTAACCTTTAAGAGGATCATATGGCACGTACAACTCCACTTGAGCGCTATCGTAATATAGGTATTGTCGCTCACGTAGATGCAGGCAAAACCACCACAACAGAACGTGTTCTGTTCTACACGGGTCTTTCTCATAAGATCGGTGAAGTACATGATGGCGCTGCAACTATGGATTGGATGGAGCAGGAACAAGAGCGTGGTATCACAATCACTTCTGCTGCAACAACGTGTTTTTGGAAAGGGATGGACGCTCAATTTGACGCCCATCGTATCAATATTATTGATACTCCAGGACACGTAGATTTCACTATCGAAGTAGAGCGTTCTTTACGCGTATTAGATGGTGCGGTAGTTGTTCTTTGTGCTTCATCTGGTGTACAGCCGCAAACTGAGACAGTTTGGCGTCAAGCGAACAAATACGAAGTTCCGAGAATGATCTTCGTAAATAAAATGGATCGCACGGGCGCTGACTTCTTAGCTGTGGTTAGCCAGGTGAAATCTCGTCTTGGAGCAACGCCTGTTCCAATTCAGTTGCCTGTAGGCGCTGAGGACGACTTTAAAGGTGTCATTGACCTTATAAAAATGAAAGTGATTAACTGGAACGAAGCGGACCAGGGTATGACTTTCTCTTATGAGGCAATACCGGCAGAACTTCTGGAATTAGCTGAAGAATGGCGCTCTCACTTAGTTGAAAGCGCTGCTGAAGCAACAGAAGAACTAATGGATAAATACTTAGAAGGTGAAGAGTTAAGTGAAGCAGAAATTAAAAATGCTTTACGCCAACGAACATTAGCTAATGAGATTGTTCCAGTTACTTGTGGTAGCGCATTTAAAAACAAAGGTGTTCAAGCTGTGCTTGATTGCGTTGTTGAATATATGCCTTCACCAGAGCAAGTGAAACAAATCCAAGGTATCTTAGAAAATGGTACTGAGGAAGAACGTCCAGCTAATGATAAGGCGCCGTTTGCTGCACTCGCTTTTAAGATTGCAACAGACCCGTTTGTTGGAACCTTGACCTTTTTCCGTGTTTACTCTGGTACTGTTAAACAGGGTGACACGGTATATAATCCAGTAAAAAGTAAGCGTGAGCGACTTGGCCGTATCGTACAGATGCATTCAAACTCTCGTGAAGAGATCAAAGAAGTTTTCGCAGGCGACATCGCGGCAGCTATTGGTCTTAAAGACGTAACAACAGGTGAAACACTGTGTGATCCGAATTCTATTATTACGCTTGAGCGTATGGAATTCCCTGAACCAGTAATCTCTATTGCGGTTGAGCCCCGCACTATAGCTGACCAAGATAAGATGGGTATCGCGCTGGGTAAACTAGCTGCTGAAGACCCTTCTTTTCGAGTACAAACTGACGAAGAATCAGGCCAGGTTATAATCTCTGGCATGGGTGAACTTCACCTAGATATCATCGTCGACCGTATGAAACGTGAATTCAGTGTTGAATGTAACGTTGGTAAGCCGCAGGTCTCATACCGAGAAGCTATTCGTTCAACTGTTAAGGTTGAAGGGAAGTTTATACGTCAGTCAGGTGGTCGTGGTCAATATGGTCACGTTTGGATTAAACTTGAACCGATGGATATTACGGATGATGAGTCACCAATTTACGAGTTCGTTAACGAAACCGTAGGTGGTTCTGTTCCTAAAGAGTTCGTCCCTGCGGTAGACAAAGGTATCCAAGAGCAAATGTCTCAAGGTGTACTGGCAGGCTACCCATTACTTGGCGTTAAAGCGACTTTATATGATGGTTCATTCCATGATGTAGATTCGAATGAAATGGCATTTAAAATAGCAGGTTCACTGGCAATGAGAGATGGGGCGCTTAAAGCTAACCCTGTACTACTAGAGCCAGTAATGAAGGTTGAAGTACTCACTCCTGATTCAAATATGGGTGATGTAGTTGGCGACTTAAACCGTCGCCGCGGCATAATCGAAGGCATGGAAGATGCATTAGGTGGACTTAAGCAAATTAATGCGCAGGTTCCTCTTTCTGAAATGTTTGGTTATGCGACTGCTTTACGATCTGCAACACAGGGCCGTGCCTCATACTCTATGGAGTTTGTGAAGTACGCTGAAGCCTCTAAAAACGTTGCAGATACAATAATTTCAGCTCGCGCTGTTATATAATTTTAGCTTGTCTGGCTCAATAGTGAGTCAGGCTTTAATTTCTTTATTAGGAATTTTTTAAGATGGCAAAAGAAAAGTTTGAACGCGTAAAACCGCACGTAAACGTTGGTACAATCGGCCACGTTGACCACGGTAAAACTACACTAACTGCAGCAATCACTAACGTACTTGCAAAAGTATACGGCGGTGTTGCTAAAGATTTCGCATCAATCGACAACGCTCCTGAAGAGCGCGAACGTGGTATCACTATTTCAACGTCTCACGTTGAATACGATACTCCTTCACGTCACTACGCACACGTAGATTGTCCTGGTCACGCCGATTATGTTAAAAACATGATCACTGGTGCTGCTCAAATGGACGGCGCGATCTTAGTAGTTGCTGCGACTGATGGCCCTATGCCACAAACGCGTGAGCACATCCTTCTTTCTCGTCAAGTTGGCGTTCCTTACATCATCGTGTTCATGAACAAATGTGACATGGTTGATGACGAAGAGCTACTTGAACTAGTAGAAATGGAAGTTCGTGAACTTCTTTCAGAATACGATTTCCCAGGTGATGACTTACCTCTAATTGCTGGTTCTGCGCTTAAAGCGTTAGAAGGCGAGAAAGAGTGGGAAGATAAGATTGTTGAGCTTGCAAACGCACTTGATACTTACATCCCAGAGCCAGAGCGTGACATTGATAAGCCATTCATCATGCCTATCGAAGACGTTTTCTCAATCCAGGGTCGTGGTACTGTTGTAACTGGTCGTGTTGAAGCTGGTATCATCCGCATCAATGACGAAGTAGAAATTGTTGGTATCAATGATACAACTCGTTCTACTTGTACTGGTGTTGAAATGTTCCGTAAGCTTCTAGACGAAGGTCGTGCTGGCGAAAACATCGGCGCACTTCTACGTGGTACTAAACGTGAAGACGTTGAACGTGGTCAAGTACTAGCTAAGCCTGGTTCAATCAACCCACATACTACATTCACTTCAGAAGTATACGTACTTTCGAAAGATGAAGGTGGTCGTCATACTCCATTCTTCAAAGGTTACCGTCCACAGTTCTACTTCCGTACAACTGACGTAACTGGTGACGTACAGTTACCAGATGGCGTAGAAATGGTAATGCCTGGTGATAACATCAAGATGACAGTAACTCTAATCGCACCAATCGCGATGGATGAAGGTCTTCGTTTTGCTATCCGTGAAGGTGGTCGTACTGTAGGTGCTGGTGTTGTAGCAACTATCGTAGCGTAATTATTAGCCTAGCTAATTGTTACCAAAAAGCCCGAGCTTAGTCTCGGGCTTTTTAATGTCTAGAATAAAGTGTCATATGAAGGTGGTGCTCTTACTTTAGGCGTAGGTGCGTTGTAGTAACGTTCAAAGCGTAATTATTAGCCTAGCTAATTGTTACCAAAAAGCCCGAGCTCAGTCTCGGGCTTTTTAATGTCTAGAATAAAGTGTCATATGAAGGTGGCGCTCTTACTTTAGGCGTAGGTGCTTTGTAGTAACGTTCAAAGCGTAATTATTAGCCTAGCTAATTGTTACCAAAAAGCCCGAGCTTAGTCTCGGGCTTTTTAATGTCTATAATAAAGTGTCATATGAAGGTGGCGCTCTTACTTTAGGCGTAGGTGCGTTGTAGTAACGTCCAAAGCGTAATTATTAGCCTAGCTAATTGTTATCAAAAAGCCCGAGCTTAGTCTCGGGCTTTTTAATGTCTAGAATAAAGTGTCATATGAAGGTGGCGCTCTTACTTTAGGCGTAGGTGTGTTGTAGTAACGTTCAAAGCGTAATTATTAGCCTAGCTAATTGTTACCAAAAAGCCCGAGCTTAGTCGGGCTTTTTAATGACTAAAATAAAGAGTGATTTGGAGGTGAGAATCTCACATTAGACGAAGATGCTTGGTAACAACATTCAAAATATTATTGGTATTAATAAAAAACCCGAGCCTAGCCCTAATGCAGATCGTTTAAGCTAATTGAACGATCTTTCAAAGGGCTCATAATAGGCTACAACAGAAGTTGTGGCCTATTTTTATGTCTGAATTTATTAAAGAATTACACCTTACGACTGAGTTTTGCCA